>NZ_DGRF01000078.1:0-34885 GCF_002390995.1 Clostridium sp. UBA4395 | reverse complement strand
TGGAAAATAATTATGAAGTTTTTGTGGGGTAAGGGGGATTTATATCTATTATTAAGACCTATCGGTCTGTGGACTTACCAGTCCTTTAACTAGCTTGAATAGATTACAATTAAAGTAAAAATAAAAATTTTACTGGAATTTTCATGCTAAAGCTCTGGTTTGGAATTAAATAAATTGACATATCAATGAGTCATTTATATAATTATCATTGAGTAGTTTAAACTCAATTTTAAGAAAGGCAAGGTATTTGCAGACATGAGAATATAATTCACTTTTATTTATGAGAAATCAAAATTAGAATGAGGCCTCAAGAAAGGCTTTGTTGTTATGCATTTTATTTGATTTTGTGAGTGGATAGTATTTTTGTAACTGTTGATGGTTTGTCAATATAGTGTGTTATTAACCTTAATTATGACTTTGAATCCTAATATATACTAATTTTTTTTGTATATATTTTAAGGTTTTATTTAGTGCAAATTAAAGGTTATGATATAGTTGCGATGCTATCCTCTCCAGGTTATAGGGAGGGGATTTTTTGTTATTAGTTGAATGTAGTAATATTAAAAAAAGTTTTGGTGATAGATCCATCTTGGATATAGAAAATTTAAAGGTTTGTTCCCAGGATAGAATAGGTGTTGTAGGTGTAAATGGAGTGGGTAAAACTACATTAATTAATATATTGTGCCAAAGATTGCAGCCAGATGAAGGCCATGTTAAGTTATATGGAACATACTCATATATATCACAGTTAGAAGAACCAGAAAGTATATCAATAACTAGTGAAATGGCTTCTAGATTTAATGTAGAGAGTATTTGGAATGGGAACATGAGTGGAGGAGAAAAGACTAGATTTAAACTTGCTTATGCACTAAGCCAGAATAGTCAGTTGATATTTGCAGATGAGCCTACTAGCAATATGGATATAGAGGGCATTGAGCTTATGGAAAAAAGTTTTGAAAAATATAAAGGATCTCTAATTCTTATATCCCATGATAGAAACTTCTTAGATAGGTTATGTAATAAGATTTTAGAAATAGAGGATGGAAGAATAAAAATATATTATGGTAATTACAGTGACTATGCTGCTTTGAAAGCTAAGGAGAGAGATCGAGCTGAATTTGAATATGAGGAGTATAAAAAAGAAAAGAAGCGACTTCAAAGTGTAATTATCGATGCAGAACAAAGGGTGAAAGGTATAAAAACTACTCCTAAACGAATGGGAAATTCTGAGGCTAGGCTTCACAAGATGGGAGGTCAAAAGGCCAGGGCAAACATTGAAAGAGCGGTGAAAAATATTGAAAAGAGAATAGATCACCTTGAAGTTAAAGAGAAACCCAAAGAACAAGTTAGTATAAAGCTAGACATTGAGGATTCAAATAAGCTCCATAGTAAAATAGTTATAGAGGTTAAAAATATAACTAAGGCATTTGACAAGAAGATGATACTAGATAATGCTGAATTTAGCATATATAACACCTCAAAGGTAGCACTCATTGGTCCTAATGGGTGTGGAAAGAGTACTTTAATAAAGATGATAATGGACAATGATAAATCCATTAGAATTGCTAAAGGAGCAAATATAGGATACTTTAGTCAAGCTATTGACATTTTAAAAGAAAATTATACTATTATAGAAAATGTAATGGAAAGTAGCATATATGATGAAACTTTCGCTAGGATACTACTAGCAAGATTATTATTTAAAAGAGAAGATATTTATAAAAAAGTAAGTGTATTAAGTGGAGGAGAACGAGTTAAAGTATCCTTTGCAAAAATGCTATTACAAAATATAAATCTTCTTATATTAGATGAACCAACTAATTATATGGATATAAACTCTCTTGAGGTTGTAGAAAATGTACTTAAAGATTATTATAGCACTTTATTGTTTGTATCCCACGATAGAAGATTTGTAGAATCTATTGCAGACAATATAATGACTATAGAAAATCATAAAATTAAGATGTTTAAAGGTAATTATAATGAGTATTTAGAAAGCAAAAATAAAAATAAATATAATGATAAAGAAAAAATTGAAAATGAAATTTTCATATTGCAAAATCGTCTTTCAGAAGTTGTTGGAAGGTTATCAATGCCATCAAAAAAGGATGATGTAGTTGAACTGGATGAAGAATATAATGAATTATTGGGTAAATTAAAAACGTTAAAAACAAATTTATCAAAATAGTAAGAAAACTCTTTACAACATATTGCAAAAGTGATAGTATTGTTTTCAATAAGAGGAAGTGCACAGAGCTCTTTAAAATTAAAAATAAAATGAACAATGAAAGGGACGAGTATTATAGAGTACAATTTATAGAGAGGGAGTGTCACCGACTGTAAGCATTCCTAAATATGACTATAAGAAAACTAACCCTAGAGTTATGGCTGATTAGCTAATATTAGTAAAATGCCATCGGTAAATACCGTTATAAAATTTGAGATGAATTGAGTTATTTTAATTCAATTTGGGTGGAACCATGGATGTTATGCATTCGTCCCAAGGTGGGACGGATGCTTTTTTGTCGTATAATAACTAATTCAATAAATTTTGTTAAGGAGGGGATAAGTATGATAAGTATAAAACTTAAAGATGGTTCAATAATAGAAATTTGTGATGATTCTAATGTTTATGATCTTGCAAGTTCAATTAGCAAAAATTTAGCTAAATCAGCAATAGTAGGTGAAGTAAATGGAACGTTGGTTGATTTAAGTTGCAAATTAAAAGATAATAACCAGGTAAATATTTTAACCTATGATGATGAAAATGCTGTTGAAGTAATTAGACATTCAACAGCACATATTATGGCTCAAGCAGTAAAAAGAATTTATAGCAATTCGAAACTTGCTATAGGACCTTCCATAAAAAATGGTTATTATTATGATTTTGATATTGAAAGTCCCTTATCTGCTGAAGATATAGATAAGATTGAAATAGAAATGAATAACATAATTAAAGAAAATTTGAAATTTGAGAGAATAGATGTTTCTAGAGAAGACGCAATTAAGCTAATGGAGGAAAAAGGGGAAACTTATAAAGTTGAACTTATAAGAGACTTACCAGAAGGAGAGAAAATTTCCCTATATAAGCAGGGAGAGTTTATTGATCTTTGTAGAGGACCTCATATACCATCTACAAAGTATGTAAAAGCTTTTAAACTAACAAGTGTAGCTGGGGCATATTGGAGAGGCAATGAAAAAAATAAGATGCTACAGAGAATATATGGTGTTGCCTTTGCAAATAATACATTACTTGAAACTCATTTGCATAATGTAGAGGAGGCTAAAAAAAGGGATCACAGAAAATTAGGCAAAGAACTAAAATTATTTAACTTTGTTGATGAAGGCGTAGGATTTCCATTTTTCTTACCTAAAGGAGTAGTTCTTAAAAACACTTTAATTGATTTTTGGAGGACTTTGCATGCAGAAGCAGGTTATGTTGAGATCGAGACTCCAATAATGCTTAATAAAAGATTATGGGAAGTTTCTGGGCACTGGGATCATTATAAAGAGAATATGTATACTTCAATTATTGATGATGAGGAATTTGCATTAAAGCCAATGAATTGTCCAGGAGGAATGTTAGTATATAAATCTGAAGCTCATTCCTATAGAGATTTTCCAATGAGAGTAGGTGAACTTGGTAGAGTTCATAGACATGAACTTTCAGGAGCATTACATGGACTTATGAGAGTAAGAGCTTTTACACAGGATGATGCTCATATATTTATGTTACCAAATCAAATAAAATCAGAAATTAAAGGGGTAATAGAGCTCATTGATAAAGTTTATTCAAAATTTGGATTTAAGTATAATCTCGAGCTTTCTACAAGACCAGATAATTCCATGGGAAGTGATGAAGACTGGGAATTAGCAGAAGACTCCTTAAAAGGGGCTTTAGATGAATTAAGTTTAGACTATAAAATAAATGAAGGTGATGGAGCATTTTATGGTCCTAAGATAGATTTTCATCTTGAGGATAGTATAGGAAGAACATGGCAATGTGGAACAATTCAATTAGATTTTCAATTACCTCAAAGGTTTGAATTAGAGTATATTGGAAGTGATAATGAGAAACATAGACCAATAGTTATTCATAGAGTAATATATGGAAGTATAGAAAGATTTTTAGGTATATTAATTGAACACTTTGCAGGAAAGTTTCCAACATGGCTTGCTCCGGTTCAAGTAAAGGTACTGCCTATATCAAATAAATTCAATGAGTATTCAGAGAGTATTAAAAAGAAGCTAAGTGAAAATGGAATAAGAGTTGAAATGGACTATAGAGATGAAAAGATAGGCTATAAAATAAGAGAAGCTAGAAATGAAAGAATACCTTATATTATTGTTGTAGGAGAAAAGGAAGAAAAAGAAAATACAATTTCACTACGTAGTAGAAAAAATGGAGATGAAGGAACTTTTAAATTAGAATCTTTAATAGAAAGAATCAGTAATGAAATAAGGAATAAAGAATTATAAACAGAGTTCTTAGCTTCTATGAAGCTTTAGAAATCGTTATCCAGGGACATAACAGCTCTTTAGTCCCACTTTGAAGAAGATGGGAGTATTAGAGCTGATAGTCATCGGATAAAATAAGGTAAATATATAAAATAACATCCTGAAAATGGATGTTATTTTGTGTTTTCAGCAAAAATAAAATAGGCTTGATAGTAAATGTTCGGTTAAAGTATTTATAGATAAAGTAAATTTATGGATAATTATTGATTCATGATGTATTAATAATTACATGTTGGATTTAGTGCAATAAATTACATATGATGCATATTATATATAAATCCGCTTCAAAGAAATATAAATTGTATGAGGTGTTTTATGGATTTATTAATACTTGAAGAACGTAGATTGCTTAGATATAGCTTACTATTTCAATTATATAGGGACTTCTTTACCTATGGCTATGAAGTATGCAATAAAATTAATTATGAGATTCCAAATGATTGTAGAATTGAAATAATTGCAGCTCTTTATTTCTTATTCTATAGAAGATGGATTTTTTTTAACATAGCAAGAGACAAAACAGTTTCTGCTTATGTTTTAGGGCGTGGCATGGAAGAAGTGGAAAATTATCTTATTGAAACTGGCAAATTAGTAGCTTCAAACATATTTGAGGATTTGCTAATACCTGTTATTGATAAAAAAGAAAAGACTGGATGTACAGTTAATGAGTCTTAAGATGGATCCATTATATGATAAAAAGGCTAATTTTGTTGGGTGGTTAGTAGAACATAGTAATGTATTTGATAAGGATTTAAAATGGGTAGCATATGCTTATTACAATTATATTTGGGCAACGAAGACTAGAATATGGATTGGCGAATTAAGAGGTACCAATCTTTTAGATAGAGATGGGAGGATTGTGGCTTGGAGTACTAGTGGACCTGTGGTGGGGAGTCTTGGTTTCGTAGTAGTAGGAAAGACAATTGCTGGACAATTGACAAATAAAAAATTGAAGGAAGTTGCAACATGGCAATGGTCTGATGATGATATGAAAAGTAGACTTGAAACAGGTAAAGATATTGAAATGTGTGACAAATGTATTAAATTGGAGTATTCAAACAGACAAGATATAAAAGTAACTTCTGCAAATATAGAATTTAGCGGAAGTTTAAAAATTGATTTGGGTGGAATTTATTGCGAAATAACTGAAATTGAAGCACCTCATTCAGAAGATTCGCTATTGATTTATGTACCCGAAGAAAAAGTGGTGTTTATTGGCGATGCAGATTGTGAAGATCACTATGATAATAATGGCCAATATGATAAGGATAAGTTAGGGTGTTTTATTGAGTTAATTAAAGAAATTGATTTTAATACTTATGTTCTGGGACATGATAAACCTGAAACAAAGGAAGAGGCAATTTCATATTTAATGGAAGAATTAAAAAAGTTAAGTTGAGACATAAAGAGAGGAATCGCACCATAAGTAGGTGCGATTTTTTGTTAGTTTAAGTGGTGAGTTGAAATTGAATATATTGTTCAAAGTCTTGGTAGCAATCATGCTACAAAATTTTTAAATAATCAAAGAGAAAATAACAGATAG
This sequence comes from Clostridium sp. UBA4395, assembly GCF_002390995.1. Lineage (NCBI taxonomy): Bacteria > Bacillati > Bacillota > Clostridia > Eubacteriales > Clostridiaceae > Clostridium > Clostridium sp. UBA4395. The sequence continues at coordinate 28,824 of NZ_DGRF01000078.1, read as the reverse complement.
TATATAGTAAGATATATCATATTAAAGCATATATGGGAATATATTTCATTAATATGGATTACATGATACAATTTTATTGTAAGTAATATTTTTTATGTTTTAATGTAAAAAAGAAAAATTAAATGGGGGTGTAAAATAGTATGGATATGTATAAAGTTATCGAGATTAAGCAAAATGTTTTCGAAAACAATGATAAACAAGCAGAACTACTTAGAGAAGATTTAAAAAAAGATAAGACTTTTTTGTTAAATTTAATGTCATCACCAGGGTCAGGGAAAACAACAACTGTTTTAAGAACAATTGAAGCTTTAAAAGATGAAATGAGTATTGGGGTCTTAGAAGCTGATATTGACTCAGATGTGGATGCTAATACTGTTTCAAAGACTGGTGCAAAGGTAATACAATTGCATACCGGTGGCATGTGCCATCTGGATGCAGATATGACCAAACAAGGACTAAATGGATTAGGAACAGAAGATGTTGATTTTGTAATATTAGAAAATGTAGGAAACTTAGTATGTCCAGCAGAATTTGACACTGGTGCATCAAAAAATGCCATGATATTAAGTATACCAGAGGGAGATGACAAGCCCTTAAAATATCCTTTGATGTTTTCCATTGTTGATGTTTTATTAATTAACAAGATAGATGCAATAGATTATTTTGACTTTGATTTAGAAGCAGTGAAAGAGCGTGTGAAAAAATTGAATCCCAATATTAAGGTTATCCCAATCTCTGCTAGAACTGGTGAGGGAATTGATGACTGGGTTAACTGGATACGTAATGAAGTAAAAGATTGGAATAAAAAATAGGGTATATTGAAAAATTATTGGGGGAATGGGTATGGTAAAAGTAAAAGTATTAGAACTTGCCAATCATATAAGTAAGATAAAACCTGGTTCAAAAAATGAAATAAAGCCGGAGGATCCAGAATATAAAATTTTGGAACCAGTTGTTACAGAAGAAATGGCAGAAGTAGGACTTTGTGTTGAATTCCGTAAACCAAAGAGCGCAGAAGAAGTTGCTGCTTTATGTGGAAAATCTTTAGAGGAAACAAAGAGAATTCTATGGGAATTAGCCCTTGCTGGTGTTTGCTTTGTTGGTGAAGAAGATGGTGTCGACAAGTACTGGTTTGAGATTTGGGTTCCAGGGCACATGGAAATGATAGTTAACCATCCACATAAGGAAAATGTTGAGAATTATAAGCAAATTGCTGAGGCTTTTGAGGCCTATGGAAGAAAAAAAGCACCTATAACAGCAGGCATTTTTCCAGTAGGAACAGGCCCTATGCGTGTTATCCCTATAGAAACATCAATTCAAGGTGAAACAAGAAGAGCATCCTATGAGGAAGTTTCTAAATATCTCAATGAAAATACTGTTTTCTCAGTTTCAGATTGTTCTTGTCGTACATCAAGAGAAGCTATGGGAGAAGGTTGCGGCCACTTGAAGGAAGATATGTGTATTCAGCTTGGTCATGCTGCTGAATACTATATCCGTACAGGAAGAGGCAGAGCAATAACCCGCGAAGAAGCTTTTGAAATCATTAAAAGAGCCGAAGAAAATGGCTTAATGCACCAAATGCCAAATGCAGATGGTCCAGGAAAAACTCATGCCATTTGTAACTGTTGCGGCTGTTCATGTTACGCTACGAGAATTGCAGGAATGTTCTTAAATAATGATATGGTGCGTTCAAATTATGTATCAAGAGTTGATAAAGACAAATGTGTTGGTTGTGGAGAGTGTGTTCAAGTTTGTCCAGTTAATGCATTGAAATTAGGTCAAAAATTATGTGCTAAAACACCAATTGTTGAGAAGAAGAGAGTTGACTTTGCCTACAATACAGAGTGGGGTCCAGATAAATGGAATGTTAATCATCGTATCAACAAGAAAAATGTTGTTGATACAGGTACAAGTCCTTGTAAAACACAATGTCCAGCACATATTTCTGTTCAAGGTTATGTTAAGCTAGCATCTCAAGGAAGATACAAAGAAGCGCTTGAACTTATTAAGAATGAAAATCCGTTTCCGGCTGTATGCGGGCGTATTTGTCCAAGAAAATGTGAATCTGCTTGTACTAGAGGAGATGTTGATGAGCCAGTTGCTATAGATGAAATCAAAAAATTTATTGCTGAACAAGATTTGAAAATGGATACTCGTTATGTGCCAAAATTAAGACATGAATATGGTAATAAGATTGCAGTTATAGGAGCTGGTCCTTCAGGTCTCTCTTGTGCTTTTTATTTAGCTCTTGATGGCTATAAGGTAACGGTGTTTGAAAAGCAAAAGGTACTTGGTGGTATGCTTACCCTTGGTATTCCTTCTTATAGATTAGAAAAAGAAGTTATAAATGCAGAAATAGATATTTTAAGAGAACTAGGAGTAGAATTTAAAACTGGTATTGAAGTAGGTAAAGACATAAGTCTTAAATACTTAAGAGGTCAAGGATATGAAGCATTCTATATTGCAATCGGTGCTCAGTTAGGCAGAAATCTTGGTATCCAGGGTGAAGATTCAGAAGGGGTTATTACAGGGGTTGATTTCTTACGTAATGTAAACTTGGGTAATGAGGTAAACCTTAAAGGAGACGTGGTTGTAATTGGTGGCGGTAACGTTGCTATTGATGTTGCAAGAACAGCTACAAGAGTTGGAGCTTCAAAGGTTAACATGTTTTGTCTTGAAAGTCGAGAGGAAATGCCAGCCCTTGAAGAAGAAATTGAAGAAGCATTATCAGAAAGTATTGAAGTCAATAACTCTTGGGGTCCAAAGCGAATTCTCGAAGAAAATGGGAAAGTTATAGGCATAGAATTTAAAAAGTGTCTTTCAGTTTTTGATGATAATGGGAAATTTAGTCCTATATTTGATGAAGATATCACTAAGATTGTGAAGGCAAATCATGTTCTAATTTCAGTAGGTCAAGGAATGGATTGGGGTAGATTGCTAGAAGATAGCAAAATAGAATTGAATCCAAACAACACAGTGAAAGCAGATTCCTTCACTCTACAGACAGGGGAGCCAGATGTATTTGCTGGTGGGGATGTATTAACAGGTCCTAAGTTTGCTATTGATGCCATTGCTTTAGGTAAAGAAGGTGCAATTTCAATTCATCGCTATGTTCAACCTGGACAGAGCTTAGTTCTTGGAAGAGATAGAAGACAGTACTCTGCACTTGATAAAGAAAACTTAACATTACAAGGATATGACCGCATACCAAGGCAGAGAGTAGACCATGTAGATGGAAAGAGATCAAAAGAAACCTTTAAGGATTTACGCCCTACATTTACTGAAGAGCAAGTGATGAAGGAAACAGAACGTTGCCTTGGCTGTGGTGCTACAATTACAGATGAATATCAATGTATAGGCTGTGGTGCATGTACAACCAGATGTAAGTTTGATGCTATTACACTTTTTAGAAAATATGATGCACAAAGTGTACCACTTGAAAAGCTTAAACCTATAATTGTTAAAAATATAATTAAGCGTAAAGGTGTAATCACAGCTAGAAAGATTAAAAAGTTATTCACAAAAGATTCTTAAAAATAAAACGAAATAATTGACATATTACAGGAGAAAAGGTGAGGGAACATATAGTTACCCTCCACCTTTTTACCTAGATAAGAAGGGTGATTTTAATGCATGAATTAGGTGTAGTAATTGAAGTGGTTAAAACTGTTGAAAATTTCGCAGAAAAGAATGGATTAAAGAAAATAGATACAATAGTTTTACAAATTGGAGAACTTTCTTCAATGATTCCTAAATATATTGAATCTTGTTATCCAGTAGCAGTAGATGGTACAAGATTACAGAACACAAAATTAAAGATTGAAATATTACCAGGTAATGCAATCTGTAAAAAATGTAGAAAAGTTTTTAATATCATTGAGAATAGTAGTAAGTGTCCAAGCTGTACAAGTGAAGAATGGGAGCTATTATGTGGAAAAGAATTTATGATAAAGGAAATAGTTGCTTGTTAAGGTAAGACTTAAAAGATAAGAGATGAGATAGAAATACGTATAAGATATTTTACTAGGGGAATAATATGGACAAGCGATTAACATTTAATGAGGATACTACAATTTATTATAAATGGCAATGTTTTAAATGTTTATGACACCATAGATTTATATTTAGTAAGAAAATAGGAGGTATAGTGTGAAGATATTTATTGATGAAATAAGTGATGTAGTAAAAAGTACTTTTGAAGAGCTAGGATATGATAAAGAATCAGGACAGGTAACTGTATCTAATAGACCAGATTTATGTCAGTATCAATGCAATGGTGCTTTAGCTAATGCTAAGAAATACAAAAAGGCACCCAGTGTCATAGCGCAAGAAGTTGTTGAAAAATTGAAAGAAAATAAATTTTTCTCTAAATTAGAAATTGCAGGACCTGGGTTTATTAATATAACGGTTAATGATAAATTAATAATTGACTATGTAAATAAGATGAATAATGATGAAAAGTTTGGAACTTCATCTGCTACAAAAGTTAAAAAAATATTTATAGATTATGGTGGAGCAAATGTTGCAAAGCCCTTACATATAGGTCATTTAAGATCAGCAATAATTGGAGAAAGTATAAAAAGAATTGCTAAGTTTATAGGTCATGATGTAATTGGAGATGTTCACTTAGGTGATTGGGGTCTTCAAATGGGTATGGTTATCTCTGAAGTTGAAAGACGTAATCCAAATTTACCTTATTTTAATGAAGGTTTTACTGGAGAGTATCCAAAAGAAGCCCCATTTACAATAGATGAATTAGAAGAAATATATCCTTATGCTAGCAGCCTTGCTAAGAATGATGAAAAGGTTATGAATGCAGCAAAACAAGCTACCGTTGAGCTTCAACAAGGTAGAAAAGGATATCTAGCATTATGGAAACACATATTAAATGTTTCTGTTAATGATTTAAAGAAAAATTATGGTGCATTAAATGTTGACTTTGAATTATGGAATGGTGAAAGCGATGCACAAAAGTTTATTCCGGATATGATAAAATATTTAAAGGATAATGGATATTGCTATGAAAGTGAAGGGGCCTTAGTTATTGATGTAAGTAAGGAAGAGGATAAGAGTGTACTTCCACCATTACTATTATTGAAATCAGATGGAGCATCACTATATGGAACAACTGATTTGGCTACAGTTGTAGAGAGAGTTAGAAACTATAAGGCTGATGAAATAATATACTTAGCTGATAAAAGACAAGGACTTCACTATGAGCAATTCTTTAGAGCATCTAAAAAATCTGGAATTGCAGGTGAGAATGTAGAATTAGATTTTATAGGCTTTGGAACAATGAATGGAAAAGATGGAAAACCATTTAAAACTCGTGAAGGTGGAGTAATGAGGCTTGCAGATTTAATAAATTTAATTAAAGAAGCGGGTAAAGAAAAACTTAAAGGTAATAAAAATATATCAGCAGGAGATGTTGAAGAAATCTCATCAAAGGTAGGTTTAGCAGCTTTAAAATATGGTGATTTATCAAATCAAGCTTCAAAGGATTATATATTTGATATAGATAGATTTGCTTCCTTTGAGGGGAATACAGGACCATATATTTTATATACAATAGTAAGAATTAAATCTATTTTAAATAAAGCTAACACATCTGAGTTAACGGAAAATGTATTAGAACCACAAAGTGATACAGAAAGAAACCTAATGTTACAATTAATTAAATTTAATGAAGTAATTGAGCTGAGCTTTAGAGAACGTGCACCACATAAGATATGTGAATATGTTTATGAATTATCAAATAACTTTAATAAATTCTATAATGATACAAGAATATTATATGAAGAAGATGAAAATAAAAAAATTTCTTGGTTAGTTCTTATTACTTTAGTTAAAGATGTATTAGAACAATGCTTAGATTTATTAGGCATGGAAAGTGTTGAAAAAATGTAATATACTGCAGTCCTTTTTCTTTTAGTCATGGATGGGATTTAAAGCAATTCGTCTCCATCAAGGTGTAACATCACTTTATATTTTTTCATACATTAGATATATACAAATACTTAGGAAGTGTGTTATTACGAGCTTTATAAGCAAAGCCTTGTACAAAATCGCCATTGAATGTGGGGGATTAGTTAAAAAGAAGTTTGATAAAGAAACTAGTAATTGCAAAAGAGTCAATGAAGAAGTGTTATTGAAAATATTAAGAGAAAATTGCAAAAGTGAAATCGGAATTAAGTTTAATTTTCGAAATATCAACTCCATAGATGATTTTAAAGAACATGTTCCATTAACCCAATATGATTATTACGAAAACTATATAAGACGAATGTCAAATGGTGAAAAGAATATTTTAATAAGTGAAGGTGTGGAATACTTTGGTCATACATCAGGAACCACAGGAAAGCAAAAGTTAATTCCATCTACTAAAACAAGTAGAAAACTTGCTTCAAAATATATGGCCTTACTTACCAATAAATTTTCTTATGATAACTTTAGAGAAAATTGGAATTATGGTAGAGGTTTAATGATAGCTGATATAGTAATGACAACTTATACCCAAGGAGGAGTACCAATATGTTCTGCTACTTCTGGAGGGATGAATGGTATAAGGTTCATATTACCATACTTATATACTTCACCAATAGAAGTCATGAAAATAAAAGATAAGGAATCCTCCCTTTATCTTCATCTATTATTTGCCTTAAAAGAAACTAAACTTTTATATATTAGTGGAGTTTTTATATCTAATATATTGGATTTATTTAGAATATTAGAAAGTAAACATCAGGATTTAGTTAGAGATATAAGGAGAGGATATATAAGAAACAATATGAATATTGATGAAGACACTAGAAAAAAGTTAAATTCACTTCTTTCTCCTGATGCTAGTAGAGCTGATAAATTAGAGTATGAATTTGAAAAAGGATTGAAGGGTATAAGTAGGAGAGTATGGCCTAATTTATCATATATTGCCACAGTAACTGGAGCAAACTTTTCTATATATGATGATAAAGTAAATTATTATACTGATTCATTACCTATTTATTCACCAGCTTATGCTGCTACTGAAGCTATGATTGGAATTAATCCTTATGCAAATAAGATAAGATATGTAATTATCCCTGACACTGCATTTTATGAATTTATTCCACAAGAAGAAGGGGAAGAAGATAGTCAGCACACCCTTTGTTTAGAAGAGCTAGAAATAGGGACAAAGTATGAAATAGTTATTACTAATTATGCAGGCCTTTATAGATACAGAATGGGTGATGTTATTCAGGTAGTCGGATTTTATAATAATTGTCCTGAAGTGGAGTTTTTATATAGAAAAAATCAAGTATTGAATATGGTATCTGAAAAAACTAATGAAGAACATTTAACTAATTCTATAAAAAGTACAATAAAAAAATTAAATTTAAACTTAGTAGACTATACTACAATGCCTGATAACTCAATTACTCCTGGAAGATATGCGGTTTACTTTGAATTTAAAAATAGTATATCTAATTATAATATTAAATTATTAGAGGAAACATTGGATAAGGAGATTAGAAGTTCTAACTTAGCCTATGATAGAGCTAGAAATAACAAGAATTTATCTATGGTAAAAGTAATACTTTTACAACCAAACACCTTCAATACAATTAAGGAATCATTATATAAGAAGGGAATATCAAAAAATCAAATTAAGATTCCAAGGGTTATATCTAATAATAGGAGTATATTAAATATTATTAATAGAAATAAGATATGATATACTTCTTTAATATTATTTGTATTTGTAATATTGTTAAAATATAATATTAGTAATAAAGTTTTTATAGGAGGATATTATGATGATAACAAGAGAGGAAGCATTGGAACTACTTACCGAATACAATAAAGAAGGATTTCATATTCAGCATGCATTAACAGTAGAAGGTGTTATGAATTACTTTGCAAAGAAACTTGGATATGAAGATGAAGCAGAGTTTTGGTCTAGAGTTGGATTGCTTCATGATTTAGATTTTGAAATATATCCAGAACAACATTGTAGCAAAACTCAAGAAATAATGAGACAACGTGGTCTTGATGAAAGATTAATAAGAGCAGTAGCTAGCCATGGATATGGACTTTGTGCAGAAGAACAACCGAAACCAGAACATGAGATGGAAAAAATATTATTTGCGGTAGATGAACTTACTGGTTTGATTGGTGCAGCTGCAAGAATGCGTCCATCTAAGAGTATTATGGATATGGAACTTTCAAGTCTTAAGAAAAAGTTCAAAGATAAGAAATTTGCTGCTGGATGTTCAAGGGATGTAATTAGACAAGGAGCAGAAATCCTTGACTGGGAATTAGATAAATTATTTGAAGAAACAATTCTAGCTATGCGTTCTTGTGAGGATTTCATTAATAAGGAAATGGGATTATATAACAATTAGTAGATTATATTGGATAATTTTTATACTTATGTAACCATATGGGTAAGTCGATTTGACAAGTAAAAGTAAAAATGATATTATTATATTGTCAGTGTGTATGAAAACTCAAGACCATCTGAAGGTGGTTTTGAGTTTTTTTATAATAAGGTTTCTTACAAAGCTATTAGTCGTTGGTTTATGCTATAGGTAATGATATTTTAAAAGAAAAAATATCATGAAAGAAGAATGGCTGAAAGTAAAAATTATTAAAACACTAGTTTGAAATTAGAGAGGAGACGGTCAAGAATGAATATAAAAAATGAGCAAGTTAATCATATTAAATTCGGATCAGGAGTTATAACGGAGGTAGAGGGCGATAAGATATTAGTGCAATTTCAAGATGACCTTGGAGTAAAAGCCTTCGCATATCCAGAAGCATTTAAAATGTTTCTAGAAGCAGCAAATGAGGAAGTTCAGAATAGTATATTAGAAAAATTGCATATAAAGCAAGAGCAGTCAAAAGCTGAACTAGAAGAGAAAAGAAATGAAGAAAAACAGGAAAAAGAAATACTTGAAAAAGCTGCAAAGGAAGAGAAAAAAATATTACTTGCAGAAAAGAGAGCAGCAGCAAAACTTGCAAAAGCAAAAGATGCAAAATAATCAGTAGTTTTTGATAAATATAGAGTCATTGCATAGCCTTATGATTCTAAAGATATAATAAAAACACATTAGCAGAGGCATAAGGCTATTTTATTAGCTATATGTCCCATTCTAATTTTAACATATCTTTAAGTATTTCTACCTTATCAGTTCCAATTTTCTCACATAGTGTTTGCTCTATGGCTGCCTTTTGAGATAAATTTATCTCATAACATTCTTCACCTAAGGGAGTCAACTGCAAACATTTATCCCTATTATTGTTTATTGAATTTGTAATTTCAATTAAGCCCTTTGCTTCAAGATTTTTTACAAATTTATGAGTTGCCTGTCTAGAGATATCAACATGTTTTGTAACGTAAGATAGAGTTGTCTTTTTATTATATATTCTTGCCATGATATACCATTCAGAGTTTGAAATATGTATATCACTACTATCATTCCATGATTTTTCACATATTCTACGAAGTAGAACGTGACGCTCACTTATTAAATCAATTAAATGTAAGTTTTGTAATTCAGAATTCAATGGCTTCACTCCAATCGTTATCTTTACTAAAATAATATACAAATAATATACATAATTCATTAGGAATTGTCAATTTAATTGACAATTTGTTTAATTTAATGTACAATGAAATTAGTCAACTTAGTTGACAAAGTACAACAAGGGAGAAATTGAAATGTTTAATATTGGAGAATTAATAATTTATTCGGCCCATGGAATTTGCCGTGTAGATGACATATTTGAACAAATAATAGGGGGTAAAAAAAGAAATTACTATAAATTGCACCCAGTGGACGATAGTTCATTAAGTATAAGTGTCCCAGTTGAGAGTGATAAGGTAGCAATGTTACAGCTTGTAAACAAAGAAGAGGCAGAAGAACTTTTAGAATCCTTTAAGGAGCCAGGTGTAGAGTGGATAGAAGCTAATACCGAAAGAAATCAAGTATATTCTAAGGTTGTAAAGAATGGAGATCGTAAAGAAATTTCTAAGGTAATAAGTACTTTAATGAGAAAAAAGCTTAAAATTGAAGCAGAAGGAAGGAAATTTCATCAGCAAGATATCAAACTTTTATCTTATGTTCAAAGTATATTGTTTACAGAATTGGCCTTCAAATTAAACACAACTTTTGAAGTAATAAATAGAAAAGTTGCTAGATTAATTAATGAAAATGACTACTAAATATGCTCATAATAGAAGTGTATGTTAAAGAGGGATGTTTTACTCAGTAGAAGTTAAAAAGGTGAGACATAATTTAAGCTATAAGGGCTTTTGAAAGGGTAGTTGATAAAAATGAATATAAGTAATGATAGAAGTATGGCTATAGAAACAGTTATGAACCATATAGAAAAACAATTTGGAAAAGGTTCCGTAATGAAGCTTGGAGGAACCTCAACAATGGATATAGAAGCTATCCCAACAGGATGTCTTGCTTTAGATATAGCCCTTGGCGTTGGAGGAGTTCCAAAGGGTAGAATAGTGGAGATATATGGACCAGAATCTTCTGGTAAAACAACAGTAGCACTACATATAGTGGCAGAAGCTCAAAAAAGTGGTGGTGCAGCGGCGTATATCGATGCTGAACATGCTTTGGATCCATCCTATGCAAAAAAACTTGGTGTTAATACTGATGATCTGATTATTTCTCAACCTGATACTGGAGAACAAGGCCTGGAAATAGCTGAAGCGCTTGTAAGATCAAATGCTTTAGATGTCCTTGTGGTTGACTCTGTTGCGGCCCTTGTTCCAAGAGCTGAAATAGAAGGTGACATGGGGGATTCTCATATAGGATTGCAGGCAAGGTTAATGTCACAAGCCTTAAGAAAACTAACTGGATCAATTAATAAATCTAAATGTGTTGTTATATTTATAAACCAACTAAGAGAAAAAATAGGTATTATGTTTGGTAATCCTGAAACAACAACAGGTGGAAGAGCGCTGAAGTTTTATTCATCAGTTAGGCTTGATATAAGGAAAATAGATATTATAAAAGTAGGGGAAGATATTCTTGGAAGTAGAACAAGGATAAAAGTAACCAAAAATAAGGTTGCTCCACCTTTCAAGATAGCTGAATTCGATATAATGTACAACGAAGGAATTTCAAAGGAAGGTGCACTTATTGATATAGCAGTTAAGGAAGATATAGTTGAAAAAAGTGGAGCTTGGTTTTCTTATAAAGAAGCTAGACTTGGTCAAGGAAGAGAAAATTCTAAGTTATATCTAAAAGAAAATCCTGAAATAGCTCTTGAAATAGAAAATATAATAAGAGAAAAATATAATCTTAAATTAGTAAAACAGACTAAGGAAAATGAATAAATGTTTTAAATATAAAAGAAAGAGAATCATCATATTATGGAGATTCTCTTTCTTTTATATTCTTTACTATAAGTATATAATGGAATAATAATTGGAAAAGCTAAATTTAGATAAACTATGTTTTAAATAATTGGAGGGATAACAATGATTGAGATACCGGAAGCTTTAACACTTGCAGGGCAGATTAACAATACAATTAGGGGAAAGAAGATTGTGAATGTTGTTGCTGCTCATAATCCACATAAGTTTGCGTGGTATCATGGAGATCCACAAAAATACCATGAAATACTTGTAGGAAAGACTATTAATATGGCAACTGCCTACGGAGGTATGGTTGAAATTAGTGCTGATAATACATCAATATTAATTGGTGATGGGGTAGGATTTAGATATCGCCACAGTGGTGAAAAACGTCCGGTCAAACATCAACTTCTGTTAGAGTTTAATGATTCATCTGAAGTTAGTGCATCGGTTCAAATGTATGGAGGGATATGGTGTTTTAATACCGAGGATGGATTCCAAAATAATTATTATCAAGTTACAAAGGAAAAACCATCTCCACTATCCTATGAATTCAATGAAGTTTATTTTGACAAATTGATATCTTCACAGGATGTGCAGAAGTTAAGTGTAAAAGCATTTCTTGCTACAGAGCAGCGAATACCTGGGCTTGGAAATGGAGTATTACAGGATATTTTATGGAATGCTAAAATTCATCCAAAACGAAAAATTAATACATTAAAAGATGATAATAAGGAAGTTTTATATACTTCCATTAAAACTGTTCTTTCTAAAATGACAGAACTTGGTGGAAGAGATACAGAAAAGGACCTGCATGGAAACAATGGTGGATATAAAACTATGATGAGCAAAAATAGTGTAGGCTCTTCTTGTGTTTCTTGTGGTGAAATTATAAAAAAAGAAAATTATTTAGGTGGCAGTATTTATTACTGTGAGAAGTGCCAATTACTTTAACTCAAAAGGGTAAAATTAATAATGGAATTATAATAGTAAATTAGTACTTGTGCAAAATTGTTGACATGGAAACAAAAAGATGATAGTATTGTTTACAAGGAAACAATATGGAGGTGTTTAAAGTAGATAATATCAATATTATTATGAAAAGTTTTAAAGAAATATATGAAAAGGAAGAGATTTTAGGTAAGTTGGCTTTGGGTAGTGAATATGAAAATTATGGGGTTTCAGAAATACACTGTATAGATTTAATAGGGAAAATAGAAAATCCTAATGTTACTAAAATATCCCAAAGTATGAATATGACAAGAGGTGCTATTAGTAAGATAACTAAAAAGCTTCTTAATAGTAATCTTATTGATAAATATAAAAATCCTAATAATGATAAGGAGATATATTTCAAATTAACGGAGTCAGGTGAAGAGTTATATAAATATCATGAAATAAAGCATAAGCAATGGGAAGCAAGAAATAGGATATTTTTTAAAAATGTAGATAAGAAGGAAGAAAAAATTGTAACTAATTTCTTGATTAAATTTAATAGGTATTTAGACGAACTAATAGAAACAGAAGGAGAAATATAATATGAATTTACACTTAACAGATTTTAACATTCCGGTAGAAATATTAAAGTGGGGAGACTCACAGCCGACACACCAAAGGCAACATATAGGAACTCATATAGATTGCTACAATCTATCCAATATAGAATTACCATCACAAATAGATGTTAAGGTAATAGATGCTAGGAAAATAGATATTATAGATGTTAACATATTAGAAAACTTATCAATTAAAGCAGGTTCCTTTGTAATATTTAGAACGGGTTATTTAGAAACCTATGGATATGGAAGTGATGAGTATTTTAATTCTAAGCCTAGTCCATATTTAACTAATGAGCTTATAGATAGATTATTAGACTGTAATGTAAAATTAATAGGCATTGATCTAAGTGGAATACAACATGGAAAAGATCACGTAGCAATAGATAAATATGTTGAAAATAAAGGAGCATATGTTATAGAAAATATATGTAATTTAAATAAGGTTCCTACAGAATTCAAGGCAAATTTAAAATGGATTCAACTAGAAGGTGCTACAGCAATAAAAGTTGAGATTGAAACTATATAAATTTATATATTATAAAGTAAAGATTAAAATTCAGAGAAAGATTAAACTTCCTCTGGATTTTATTTTTGATATTTATGGAAATAGGTATTGACAGAAGCAATTAGAGGTTGTATTATTGTATTAAGAGATTAGTACAATAACACAATAATACAAGAGAGGTGATTAGATGGCATGGGAATTTAAAGACCAAAGGCCTATATATATTCAATTAATTGAGCAGATTAAACTAAAGATAATTTCGGGAGAATACAAGCCAGGACAAAAGTTTCCAACGGTAAGAGAGCTTGCTGAAGAGGCATCAGTTAATCCTAATACTATACAAAAGGCTTTAGCAGAGTTAGAACGGTCAGGGTTTGTTTATAGTCAAAGGACTAGTGGAAGATTTATCACGGAGGATATAGATATGATAAAAGAGATTAAACTGGATATAGCTAAAGACCAAGCAGTAAATTTTCTTAAGAGTATGAAAAGTTTAGGACTTAGTAATGAGGATATCATGGAATTTCTAGGGCAAATGGCAAAGGAGATGAAGTAATGGGTGAACCAATTTTTCAGTGTAAGGAATTAGTTAAAAAATATGACAATAAGGAGGCACTTAAAGGTATTAATTTAACTTTAGAAAAAGGTAAAATAGTTGGACTTTTAGGTCCTAATGGTAGTGGTAAAACGACATTAATAAAGTTAGCTAATGGGTTATTAAAGCCAACGTCGGGAGAAGTAAAGATAGCGGGACTTCCTCAGGGCATAGAAACTCAAAAAATAGTTTCTTACCTCCCTGAAAGAACCTATCTTAATGATTGGATGAAGGTATCTGATATTATAAATTTTTTCAAAGACTTCTATGAGGATTTTGATGAAAAGAGAGCCTACGATATGCTAAGTAAGTTAAATATTGAATCAAATGTCAAGCTTAAGACCTTATCAAAAGGAACAAAAGAAAAGGTTCAACTTATTTTAGTTATGAGTAGGCAAGCAGAGTTATACTTTTTAGATGAGCCTATTGCAGGGGTAGACCCAGCAGCTAGGGACTATATTTTAAACACTATAATAAGCAATTATAACGAGAATGCAACTGTAGTAATTTCAACTCATCTAATAGCAGATATAGAGAAAGTTCTCGATGATGTTGTTTTTATATCAAATGGAGAAATAATGCTACAAAAAAGTGTAGATGAAATAAGAGAAAGTAGCGGAAAGACAGTAGATGAACTATTTAGGGAGGTATTTAGATGCTAAGAAAATTAATGAAATATGAATTTAAGGCTACAGGCAGAATAATGCTTCCTCTTTATGGAGCATTGCTAGGATTTTCAATTATTAATAAGATATTTATTGGAACTAATATGGCTGAGGTAAATATGGATTTCTTAGGTGGAATTCCTGCTATTATAACAATGATAGGATATTTCGTAACTATGGTGGCAGTTTTTGTGGGAACACTTTTTATAACTGTACAAAGATTTTATAAAAACTTATTTGGTGATGAAGGATATTTAATGAATACTATCCCGGTAAAAAGTTATCAAAATATAGTTAATAAATTAGTAGTATCTATGGTATGGACTATAATAAGTGGTTTCATAGCTGCAACATCTATATTTGTAATGGCCTATGAGCCAGGGGTATTAAAAGAAATAATTAGAGGATTTAAAAATATTTACTCTGAAATTGGATTAAATGTTTTCGGTATAATAGAATTTATAATATTGGGAATTGTATCTTTAGCTCATCAAATTATGATGCTTTATGCATCACTTTCTATAGGCCAGTTGTTTAAATCAAAAAAATTATTAGGAGGATTTGCTGGATTTATGATATTAAGCATTGCTCAACAATCAATAATAGGAATAGGTATGACTATATTAGTTGCAAGTGATAGTTTTATTTATCTATCTTCACACTATGCAATACTTTGTGGAATTATAGTTTGTTTAATTTTCTTCACAATTTTATTCTGTATAACTAACTACATCATGAAGAATAAGCTTAATCTAGAATAGTAAAAAATTTAAAGCTCCAGTTTTAGTAATAAACTTAAACTGGCGCTTATTTTTATTAAACTATTTATATAGGGAGCTATTTAACTATAGAAATATTTAACTATTTAACTATTTGTTGTAGCCATGCGGGTTTCAGGGGTTTTCCTATTTTGAAAGTTAGATTAAGTATACCTAAATAAAAAGATGTGACAATGGAATAAAAATGTGATTCAATATAGGAATCATATTTTAAAATATAATTGTTTAAGCATTAGATTTTATGTTAAAGTCTTAGTAACATGATTAATTTAGAAATTATTTACTAAGGGTACATAAATAAAGAGGTGAGCGTGATATTATGAAAAGTCAATGGGAGGAAAAATGGGTAGAAGATATTGAGTTTTTGAGGGAAAATCTCATAGAAAAGCATAAAAATTTATTTTTTAATATAAGTAGGGAAGAGTTTGATAGTAGGATAGATAAATTAAAGTCAATGATAGGTGACTTTGATTATGAAGAGATGAAGGTAGAAATTTCAAGGGTGGTTGCCTCGATTGGAGATGCCCATACATCAGTTGCATTTCCTGCTAATAAGTATTTGCCTATTAAGTTTTATTGGTTTGAGGATGGGATTTATATTATAAGAACTAGTGAGGCTTATAAGAACTTATTATTTAAGAAAGTTATAGCAATTGAGGATGTTAGCATGGATAAAATTCTTCAGGAACTTTCAGAAATCATATCTTTTGAAAATGAATATTTTTTTAAGGCTCAGAGTATGAAGTATATGCAGGTTGCAGAAGTTTTATATGGATTATTGATATCAGATTCTGTGGATAATATAAAAATAACAACAGAACACAATACAGTTAAAGTTAAAACAGTTAATATTAGTGAACTGAGATATTCAGACAATCAATTGCCTCTATATGCAAGAAGAACTAATGAGAATTTGTGGTATGAATATTTAGAAGATAAAGAGGAACTTTACATAAAGTATAATTATTGTAGGGAAGATGGAAATATAAAAATTAGTACAAAAATAGTGGAGATTATAGACTTTATAGAGAAAAATTCTACTTATAAAATTACTATAGATTTAAGAAATAATCTGGGTGGAGATTCCAGATTATTAGAACCTTTATTATGCTATGTAAAGAATAATCCTAGAATTAACAATAAGGAAAATCTGAAAGTAATAATAGGAAGAGAGACTTTTTCATCAGGATTACTTAATGCTTATGAATTCAAGTTTGAGACAAACTGTGTTATTTGGGGTGAACCTTCAGGAGGAAAACCTAATTGTTATGGGGAGATATTAAGATTTGTTTTACCAAATAGTAAATTTAGTGTTAGCTACTCAACTCGATACTATAAATTGATAGATGATGATAGTATCATGTCTCTGTATCCAGATAAGACTTTACATGAAAAAATTGAAGATTATATAAACTTGGGAGAGATATAAATGAAAAAATAAGAGGTTCGAAAGTATGAAAAGAAAAAAGTTATTAGAGAATATCAATATACAAATAAAGAATGGAAATCATATTATTGGTGTAGCAACAGGTACAGGAATGACCGCAAAATATGCTGAAAAGGGTGGAGCTGATTTTATTTTAGTGCTAAATTCGGGTAGATTTCGGCAAATGGGGAGAAGTTCATTGGCAGGTTATTTACCATTTTGCAATAGCAATGATATGGTAATGGACTTTGCTTCAAAAGAGATAATACCATTGGTAAAAGATATGCCTATTATATTTGGACTCAATGCAACGGACCCTCTAAAGAATATGGAAAGTTACATAGATAAAATAAAGAATATGGGATTTTCAGGTATTAATAACTATCCTACAGTTGGACTTATAGACAGTCAGTTCGGTGAAGCTCTTGAAGAAGAAGGATGTAACTATTTAATTGAAGTAGAAGCAATAAGAATAGCCCATGAAAAAGACATGTTTACAGTTGCCTTTGTATTTAATGAAATACAAGCAGAGCAGATGATTATTGCAGGTGCTGACGTTATTTGCGTACATTTAGGTCTAACAGGAGGAGGATTGTTAGGAGCAAAAAAAGTATTCTCACTGGAAGCTGCAAAGGTTAAAGCAGAGAAGATATTTAATAGATGTAATGAGTTAAAAACAGAGGTAATTAAATTAGTATATGGTGGACCTGTAAAAACACCAATCGATATTCAGTACATGTATAGTAATATTGAAGATTTAATGGGATATATTGGTGGATCAACATTTGAAAGAATTCCATCGGAAAAGTCTATTACAAACATAACAAAAGCTTTTAAAGTTTCAACTCAGTTAGATGAAGATGATTTAATAATTAAAATGTTAGATGGAGTTAAAAAGCACTATAATTATGTTGAATTTGTAAAGGAGTACGTTGCCAAAAATTATATGAATGATGTTTCATTTCTAGACTTAGCCAAAGTAGCTCATGTATCAAGGGGTTACTTAAGCAGTTTATTTAAAAAAGAAGTTGGTTGTAGTTTTCCAGAGTATCTAGTTAAATTTCGTGTAAATAAAGCAGCAGAAATTATAAATAAAGAGAATATCCAATTGTCAGACTTAGCACCATTAGTTGGTTATAAAGATTATGTGCAGTTTAGCAAAATGTTTAAAAAGTATAAGGGTTGTTCGCCAAAACAATATAAATTTAGAAATATGACATAAACACAAAAATATAGTACATAGCAACGTTTACATAAAGAGACGAAAAACGTATGATTAATTTATAAATATCATACGTTTTATAAGACGATTATCTTAGTCATTTATCTAATATTGTACAGACTAGATAAAAGAAAATTTATGTAGGGAGATTAAAGAAATGAAGACAATCGCTATTGCAGGAACATTTGACACTAAAGGCACTGAATATTTATACGTAAAAGAACTAATTGAAGGTTTGGGTTTATGTACTTTTACCATTCATACCGGTGTATTTGAGCCAGCTTTTGAACCAGATGTATCAAACAATGAAGTTGCAAAGGCAGCAGGCTCAAACATAGAAACTCTAGTTTCTAAAAAAGATAGGGCATTAGCAACAGAAGTATTATCAAAAGGCATGGAGAAGTTATTACCTGAATTATATAAACAGGGTAAGTTTGATGGTATTATATCCTTTGGTGGAACTGGAGGAACTTCATTAGTAACTCCAGCTATGAGAGCACTGCCTATAGGTGTGCCAAAGGTTATGGTTTCAACGGTTGCTTCAGGCAATACCGAACCTTATGTAGGTACCAGCGATATTATTATGATGCCTTCTGTGGTGGATGTTGCAGGTCTTAACTCCATTTCAACAAAGATTTTTACAAATGCAGTATTTGCAATTGTAGGTATGCTTAAGTTTGAAAATACAAAAGTCGTAGAAAAAAAGCCATTAGTTGCTGCAACTATGTTCGGCGTAACAACTCCATGTATAACAGCTGCAAGGGAATACCTTGAAAAGAGAGGTTATGAAGTTCTTGTATTCCATGCAACAGGTGTAGGTGGACGTTCCATGGAAGCACTTATCCATGGAGGCTTTATTGAAGGCGTATTAGACCTTACTACCACAGAATGGGCAGATGAAGTTATCGGTGGTGTTTTAAATGCAGGACCTCATCGTTTAGAGGCAGCAGGCAAAAATCAAA
Source organism: Clostridium sp. UBA4395 (assembly GCF_002390995.1). Taxonomy (NCBI): domain Bacteria; kingdom Bacillati; phylum Bacillota; class Clostridia; order Eubacteriales; family Clostridiaceae; genus Clostridium; species Clostridium sp. UBA4395. The sequence continues at coordinate 9,752 of NZ_DGRF01000078.1, read as the reverse complement.
TACCACAGGTTGTATCAGTAGGTGCCATTGATATGTGTAATTTTGGACCATATGAAACAGTTCCAGAGAAGTTTATAACACGTAACTTATACAAACATAATCCTTCAGTAACACTTATGAGAACAAATAAAGAGGAAAATGAAGCAATTGGTATGAGACTGGTTGAAAAATTAAATCTAGCTAAAGGAAAAACAGCTGTATTCATACCTCTAAAAGGAGTATCTGCTATTGATGTAGAAGGTCAGCCTTTTTACGGTCCAGAAGAGGATGAAGTATTATTTAATATATTGAAAAATGGTGTAAACAGAAATGTTGTAGAAGTAGTAGAAATGGATTGCGCCATTAACGAAGTAGAGTTTGCAGAAGCTGCAGCACAAAAATTAATAGATATGATGAAAAAATAGTAAATTAATAAATTTAAATAATAGAAGGAGGCTTTATTGATGAATACAATGACAAGAAACGAAATTATGACAAAGTTCAAAGAACAGGTTAAAAATGGGCAAACATTATTAGGTGTAGGAGCTGGTACGGGTATTACGGCTAAATTCAGTGAAGCTGGTGGAGCAGATATGCTTATAGTTTACAATTCAGGAAGATACAGAATGGCAGGAAGAGGTTCTCTTGCAGGATTACTATCCTATGGAGATGCTAATCAGATTGTAGTTGAAATGGGAGCAGAAGTACTTCCGGTTGTAAAAAATACTCCAGTTCTTGCTGGTGTTTGTGGAACTGACCCATTCAGAGTAATGGAGATTTTTCTTAAGCAATTAAAATCACAAGGTTTTGCAGGGATTCAAAACTTCCCTACAGTAGGATTAATTGATGGTGTATTTAGACAGAACCTAGAAGAGACTGGAATGGGTTATGATTTAGAAGTTGAAATGATAAGAAAAGCACATGAACTGGATATGCTTACAACTCCTTATGTATTTGACCCTGACCAAGCAAGAGCAATGGCAGAAGCTGGTGCTGATATTTTAGTTGCACACATGGGATTAACTACAAAGGGTACAATAGGAGCACAAACAGCACTTACACTTGATGACTGTGTAGAGAGAATTGAAGCTATTATTAAAGCGGGAAGAGAAGTTAACCCTAACATTATGGTAATTTGTCATGGCGGACCTATTGCGGAGCCAGAAGATGCTTCATATGTAATAGAAAAAACGGAAGGAATTGACGGTTTCTTTGGTGCTTCAAGCATTGAAAGGTTTGCAGCGGAAAAAGGAATAAAATCACAAACAGAAGCATTTAAAGCAATAAGTAAATAACAAATACTTCATTATTATAATAGCCATCAGTTTACTAAACTGATGGCTATTATTATTAAGAAAATTATGGTGGTGTTTTCTCTAACTATTTAATGTGCAAGAATCAATGCTCTATCACGCTTTTTTCAAAAGTTTATTGCGGTGGAGGAATTATTTGATATAATAAGTAGAATAATAGATTAGGAGTGGTTTTATGCAAGTGTATTTTGATAATAGTGCCACCACTGAGCCTTATGATGAGGTAATAGATGCTGTGGTACATACAATGAAAAATAATTTTGGAAATCCTTCATCCGCTCATGGTTTAGGCCTTAAGGCAGAAATAGCTCTTAATGAATCAAGAGATAAAATAGCTAAGACTATTAATTGTACCAAGGATGAAATAATATTTACTTCTAGTGGAAGTGAAAGCAATAATTTTTTAGTAAAAGGTTTTATTGGAGTAGGTGCGCACATAATAACTAGTGAAATTGAACATCCTAGCGTACTTAATACCTTTAGGGAATTGGAGGTAGCAGGGGCTAAGGTTACTTATTTAAAGGTTGATAATAAGGGTTGTATATCTCTAGAAGAACTAAAAAACAGCATAAATAGCGACACTCGATTGGTGAGCATAATCCATGTTAATAATGAGCTGGGAGTTGTACAGGATATAGAAGCTATAGGGACATTAATAAAGGAAAAAAGTCCTAGAGTTAAGTTCCATGTAGATGCGGTCCAAAGCTATGGAAAGTTTAAAATAGATGTGAAAAAAGCCCAAATAGATTTGTTATCCGTTAGTGGACATAAAATTCACGGTCCTAGAGGAGTTGGTTTTTCTTACATAAAAAAAGGATTTAATCCTAAAGCTTTAATAAGCGGCGGTGGACAGGAGAGAAACTTTAGATCAGGCACAGAAAATTTACCGGGTATTATAGGCTTTGTAAAGGCTTCAGATATTATATATAATAATGTTCAACTTAATTATTCAAAGGTAAGTGAGCTTAAAGAATATTTTATAGAAAGACTTAGAGATATAAAAGATATAGTGATAAACAGTCCTTGTGAGGAGTGTTTCAGTCCTTATATTTTAAGTGTTTCATTTATAGGTGTAAGAGGTGAAGTACTACTACATCTCTTAGAGGAAAAGGGAATATATGTATCTACCGGTTCTGCCTGTTCCGCAAAGAAACAGGGAGATAGCCATGTGCTTAAAGCTATAGGCCTTAATACCCAGGAAACAAAGGGAACCATAAGGTTTAGCTTTAATGAGTTTAATACAAAAGAAGAAGTAGATTACACTATAGAAGTACTAGAAAAAAGTTTGAAATTTTTAAGGAGAAAATAATATGAGAAAACTATTACTTATTAAATATGCATCGGAAATTTTTTTAAAGGGATTAAATAGAAGAATCTTTGAAAAAAAACTCATGAAGAATATAGATTCAGTACTTAAGGGATGTAGATATGAATTTATAAGCGATCAAGGAAGGTGGTTCCTCTATAGTGAAGATTTGGAGGAGGTAATGTCAAAAGTAAAAAGAGTTTTTGGCGTTTCTGAAGTTTGTTTAGTTACTGAAGTAGAACCTACCATGGAAGCTATCAGTGCTCAAGCGGTTGTGGAAGCTGAGGATTTTGGAGAAACTACCTTTAAGGTTGAAAGTAATCGAGCAAACAAAGCCTTCCCTCTAAATTCTATGGAGATGAGTCGTGAAATTGGTGCTGTAGTATTAAACGCTGTAGAAGGATTAAGGGTAGATGTTCATAAACCACAAAGAATAATAAATGTGGAAGTAAGAAAAAGGGCATATGTATATTCTAAAAGGGTAAAAGCTGTTGGAGGAATGCCTTACGGCACAAATGGTAGTACTATGCTTATGCTTTCTGGTGGTATAGATTCTCCTGTTGCTGGATATTTGATGGCAAGACGTGGGGTAGAATTAAACGCTATTTATTTCCACAGCCATCCTTACACTAGTGAAAGAGCTAAAGAAAAGGTAAAGGACTTGGCAAGATTACTAAAGGGCTACACTGGGAAAATCAATCTTTACGTGGCACCTTTCACTGATATTCAAATGGATATAATAGAAAAATGCCCTGAGAATGAGCTTACTATAATAATGAGAAAATTTATGATGAGAGTTGCCTGTGCTGTATCAGAAAAATATAATATAAACTCTGTAACCACCGGGGAAAGCATAGGCCAGGTAGCAAGTCAAACTATGGAGGGACTCATGGTCAGCAATGACGTGGCAGATAGGCCAGTGTTTAGACCTCTTATCGCTATTGATAAAATAGATATCATGGATATATCTAGAGATATTGGAACCTATGAAACATCTATACTTCCTTATGAAGACTGCTGTACAATATTTGTACCAAAGCATCCAAAAATAAAACCTAGAGTGGACTTAATAAGAAAATCTGAAAGTATACTGGATATAGATAGACTTGTTCAAGAATGTATAGATAATATGGAGATATACAAGGACCTTTAATAATTGAGATTAAGACATCTTAAAAAATAAATAAGTAAAAGGATGCAGTAATTCTAAACTGCATCCTTTTTTTAGATGAAAATTTGGCTAAACATAGTCAAATGTTGTTATGTAATTAGAAATATCAAAACGCATATGGAGTGCTGTTGCTGCAAGTTTAAAAAATATCTATTATATAGTAATATTTCTATCCCAATGTCTATGAGCTGAAATATCAGTTATGAATTTATTTGTAAACTTATCCTTAGAATCCCCAACTGTAACTCCAGGTTGATCTTTCATCTCTGGCTTTAATAGCATAGTCATTGACTGTGAAACTAAAATTGGCTTGAAATGCTTATAGGTTTCTTCGATAAACATCTTAGCGCGCATTTTGAAGTCAGGATCAACATTGCCTGAGCCAAGAACGCAGATAGAATCAAACAGTACGGGGTCTGCAGATAGCAAGGAATGTTTAGGCAGCTGACTTGTGCCATCAGAACCCTTTATTGGGCTTAAGTTACAACCTATTATTTCTGGCATAGTTTTTGCTAAGTTTAAAGTTTTTATCATTGTGTTAAATTCATCTGAATTATATCCTTCTGATAGTATTATTCCAACTTTTAATGTATCCGCTTTTTTAATAGTATTTTCTTGACTCAGTGCTGGTGATACTTTGTTATATTTTGATGCTTCACCTTTTGGAAGGTTAGCTCCGAGATATTGTGCTACTTGAGTCATCATGTCAATATTTACATTACCAAACATATCAATTATTTGTTGCCTAATATCTTTATTGTTTACCTTTGAAAGTTCAAATTTAAATGCATCAATGATATGCTTTTTCTCCACATTACTCATGCTATTATAAAACATTGCTGCTTGAGAAAAATGATCTTCAAAACTTTTACTTCGTGAGCGAACTATATTTCCTTCTACCTTTTCTTGGTAATTAGCAAAACCACCTTGGTCTTCACCTGGGGTTTTAGGAGTGTTGTTAGATAATGAATTATTATGGTAGCTCACATTAGTAGTATTTATTGTCTGCCTTGAATGTCCATCTCTTTGATTATTATGGACGGTGACTACAGGTCTGTTTATAGGAATCTCATGGAAGTTAGGTCCACCTAGTCTTGTAAGTTGAGTATCTGTATATGAGAATAACCTACCTTGTAGTAGTGGATCATTTGTAAAATCAATTCCTGGAACTAAATGACCGGGGTGAAATGCCACTTGTTCAACTTCTGCAAAGAAATTATCTACATTTTTATTTAAGGTTATTTTTCCTATAATCTTTACTGGAATATCCTCTTCTGGCCAAATTTTTGTAGGATCCAGTATGTCAAAATCTAAACTGAATTCTTTATCTTCTGGCAATAATTGTACACCTACTTCATATTCCGGATAATTGCCTGTATTGATAGCTTCTTGCAAGTCCTTTCTATTGAAATCTGGATCCTTTCCAGCTATTTTTTGAGTTTCATCCCAAACTAAAGAATGGACCCCAAGGACAGGTTTAAAATGTACTTTAAAGAAAGTAGATTTACCACTTTCATTAATAAATCTAAAGGTATGTATGCCAAAGCCTTCCATCATACGGTAACTTTTTGGAATTGCTCTATCAGACATAGCCCACATAACAGTATGAGCAGATTCCTGATTATTTGCAATAAAGTCCCAAAAGGTATCATGAGCACTAGAGGCTTGAGGAACTTCCGTATCTGGCTCAGGTTTCACTGCATGAACAAAATCAGGAAATTTAATTGCATCTTGAATAAAGAAAACAGGAATATTATTTGCAACTATATCATAATTGCCTTCTTGAGTATAAAACTTTACTGCAAAACCTCTTATATCTCTAACTGTATCTGCAGAGCCTCTAAATCCAGCTACTGTAGAGAATCTTACGAATATAGGAGTTTTTATAGAAGGATCTTGTAAAAATCCTGCTTTAGTATATTCCTTCATTGATTCATATAATTGAAATTCTCCGTGTGCTCCAGTACCTCGTGCATGGACAACTCTTTCTGGAATCCTCTCATGGTCAAAATGAGTAATTTTTTCTCTGAAATGGAAATCTTCCATTAAAGTTGGACCTCTATCCCCAGCCTTTAATGAAAACTCATCCTGTGACATTGTAAGACCTTGATTTGTAGTAAGATTTTTTCCTTGGTTATCCACTTTAAATTCATCTAGTTGTTTCTCTTTTGCATTTTTTATCTGGTTATTTTCATTGTTGTTTTGATTTTCCATAGTATTCTCCTTTCAAAGTATCAACTTTAAAGTTAAAAATGTTGTTTACTATAATATTGTCAACTAAAAAGTATTTATACTACTAAGTGATAACTAAGTTTTATTATATTGAATTTGTGCATTATCATATGTTTTTTAAACAGAGTCTTAATAAAAGGTTTCGATTACCTTATAAGTCAAATGTTGTGTAATAGCTGGTGTAAGAATGTTATAATATATTTAGTAAATGTTTTTTATGCTGAAGGGCAGGGTGTCTATGGGAAATACTAAGGATTTTGATAAGGTTTATAAATATTATGATAAGTTTATGGCTACTTTTAACTTATATAAGATTAAAGATATAGAAGATACAGCCGGTATTGATGAAGATGAAGTGGTTGTAGATATAGGGGGAGGCACTGGCTTTTTGGCTAATCATATTTGTAATAGCTGTAACACTGTATATGTCCTTGATGAAAGTGAGAAGATGCTTTCAAGAGTAGAGGATAGAGGTAATGTTAAAATTATAAAAGGTAATGCTTTAAGTACTCCCTTTGATAATGGTTCTATAGATACAGTTATGATGAGTGATGTTTTTCATCATATCAAAGAACAAGAGGAGCTCATTGCTGAAATAAGTAGGATACTAAAGGATAGTGGAAAAATAGTTATTATGGATTTTCACAAAAATCATATAAGAACCAGGCTGTTAAGAGTATTTGAATTTATTCTCTTTGGAAGATTGTTTTTTAGAACTAAAGATGAAATTAAGGTTTTACTTGAAGAACATTTTCATATAAGTAAGGTTTATGATAAGGGCTATTATTTTATATTTGTAGGTGAGAAAATATGATAAATAAAATGGTATTTTACTTAAAGGTTGGCTATAAACTCTTAAAAAAAGAAGTTGTAAGCAAAGAAGATTATAGAGCAGAGTATGATAAAGTTTCTGATACCTATAATCATTGGCTCAAAGAAATGGGAACACATTCTGATAATATTATTCATTCAAAGTATATAGATCCAAATAAGGAATTGGAAATACTAGATTTTGCTTGTGGAACAGGATATATAACTAAGGGTCTTTTAGATAAATCTGAAAAGTATAAAATCACAGCTGTAGACCAATCAAGTAAAATGCTTGAGAAGTTAAACGCTGTTAATAAGGAGAAGGTTACTATTATTAATAGTGATGGTATTGAATTTTTGAAAAAGTCTAACGAAAAATTTGATGTGATATTTTTTGGTTGGGCACTTTCTTATTTCAATCATCATGAATTATTTAAGCTCTTTAATAATGCTTTAAAACCCAAGGGTATATTAGCTATAATTACAAATGTTCATGGAACTTTAAATAAGATAGAGGAAATATTTCTAGAAGTCATGAGAGAGAAGGAAAAGGAAGTAATTAAACCTATGGATATAAGATTAAATTTACCAAAGGGGAAGAAAGGCTTAGTTAAATGGTGCAGGCAGTACAATTTTAAGGCTTTAGAAGTAGATGAAGGTGAAGTGTTTTTTAGATTTAAGGAGCCAGAGGAACTTATGGAGTGGTTAAATATAACTGGTGCATTAGCAGGTACTAAGAAGATCTTTAATAATTATAATGAAGTTGAACCTCTTATAGTGGAAAAAATAAAGAAAGAGAAATATAAAAATGAAGCTTATGAAATAAATCACAAATTTGCCTATGGAGTATTTAGAAAGGAATAGAAATGGATGAGCATAAATAATTTAAAAATCATGTCTCAAATGGCTATTGATAAAAATGTTATAAGGAGTATATTTGACATTTATAATATTCTAAGAGAAGATAAGCAGTTTAATCTATTAAAATATATAAAAATGATGAGAAGTTTTATAAAGGGTGAAAAGCTAGTGGAGCATGAGGATAAGTATATACTGAGTACATTTTTACCACCCTTTCCATCTAAGTCCTTTGTACAAAATGTACTAGCAGTTCATGAGCCTAAAAACATATTTACAAAGCAAATCTATGCAGAGAGAACTGCACCTATTTCTATGCATTTATGTATAACACATAAATGTCCTAATAATTGTGTTTATTGTAGTGCAAAAAGTAGACAATTAGGAGAAGAGTTATCAAAGGAACAATGGATTAAGGTTATACAGGAGCTTCAAGAAATGTGCACTCCGATTATTGGAATTACTGGAGGAGAGCCCATGGCACGTGAAGATATATTTGATATAGTAAGAAGTATAGATAATAGAAGTACATCTATTCTATTTACCAGTGGTTTTAATCTAAGCTATGAAAAAGCAAAAAAGTTAAAGGATAGTGGTCTATTTGGTATTGGAATAAGTTTAGATTCTTATGAAAAAGATGTACACAATAAAAATAGAAATAATGAAAATGCCTTTGATTATGCTGTTGAAGCTCTTAGAAATGCAAATAAAGCAGGTTTATATGTAATGGCACAAACTGTTATATTAAAAGAAAATCTTGATGAGGAAGAGTTATTTAAGTTATTTAAATTTGCTAAGGATAATGGGGCCCATGAAGTTAAGATACTTGAACCTATCCTAAGTGGCAATCTTTTAACAGAAAAACAATTAAGTAGTGTAATGTATAGTGAAAGTGATAGAGAAAAGCTTATAAAGTTGCAACATAAGGCAAATAAAAGAAGTGATTTACCTAAGATAAGTACCTTTGCTTATACAGAAAGTGAATTAAAATTTGGTTGTGGAGCAGGAAATCAACATTCCTATATAAGTGCTTCGGGAGAATTATATCCCTGTGATTTTGTGCCTATGAACTTTGGAAATGTAAAAGAAGAATCTGTAAAAAAACTATGGATTGAAATGAAAAATAATATAGGCAAGCCTAAAATTGGATGCTTTGCTCAAAAAGTAAATAAGGAAGTATTTAAGCAATCAGAAGGGATACTTCCACTTAGTAAGGAAAAGGCAATAAATATCTGTAATAAGAATAAAAGTGATAGATATCCTAAATATTATAGGGATTTGCAGTAAGGAAATTAAAGGGGCTTTTGAAAAGCCCCTTTATAAATATTTTGAAGGATTATCTAAAATCTCCTGAATTACACTAAAATATTGTCCTACATGTAAGCCATCAACTAAGGCATGGTGTACCTGAACAGACAGTGGTAACTTAATTTTACCATTTTCTTCAAAGTATTTTCCCCAGGCTATTCTTGGAATACTGTCAACAGGATTCATTTGAATTGGGTGGGCTACACCAGTAAATGAAACCCAAGGAATACTGGTCATATATAAGAGATCATCACAATCAGATTCATCTTCAATAATGGTATTATTTTTAATTTTATCTATTTCTTTAGATGCATTAATTTTAAAATCGTTGAACAGATTTATGAATTTTGCTCTACAAAAACTAAATACTTCATCTTGTCCCATTACAGTAAAAGCAGGGTTTATATATTCATGCTCAACTACCTTATCTTCTCTTATCCTATATCTAAATTCTTTTATTTCATTTCCTGCTTTTGTAGCTACATATACAAAGGATATGAAAAATGGGATTTCATTTTCCTTAATATAACTATAAAATTTTGTAATATCTACATTACCGCAAATATTAAAATGTGGGTAATCAAAGCCCTTAAAAAAATTATAGTGGTCTTTTCTTTTCCAACTTTCTATATCTATAAATTTCATTAATATATCACTCTCCATAAAAATAGTAAATTTCCACAATTCCAATAATACAAATGTAGAATTAATGGATACTTATAAATCTCATAGTCAACTTTTAAGCTAAATTACCAGAGCTTTAGCATGAAAATTC
>NZ_DGRF01000090.1:0-25669 GCF_002390995.1 Clostridium sp. UBA4395 | reverse complement strand
GCATTTCGATTTACAACTGAGGTTATTTTAATTTTTATATAGCATTCTCTTTATATAATACTCTCAATACTATAGATAAATAATTTTTGGGAAAATGTGAATTTAGGCATCTGAAAATAAATAATAAGTCAAATAAGGTAAGTATATTTTGAATTAGACAAGGAAACAGGTTCCGCAGATAGTAGTATTATCTATGGGTTCTGTTGACGCAGTATAACACAAAATAGACGAGCATTCTGACTTATTTATTTTGGGAAGATGCCTTATTAGTGAATATTTTAAATTCATCTAGAGAAATTAAATGAAAACTGATTCTCATATTAATGATGATATGCTTTTAAAAGCTACAAAAATTATAGCTAAAATTTTTAATAGTAATTTATGACGTTTGAATGAACTTAAATCTTCCATATTAATACTTTCTTTCATTTTATTCAAATTAAATCAGTTGTATTTTTAGTGATATACTCTAATGCATCTAGAATTACAGTGCATACCATTATTGTAAGAATTCCATGAAAAGTTATAACTTCTCCTTTAATTACAGATATAGCTTGTACGTTACATATTTTTTATATCAAACTTTACTTAATAATAAACAAAAAGAAGGATAATCCCATTATAAAGAGATTATCTTCACTTTAAATATACATATGTTCATTTTTTAATACTCCGTTATCCATGGATAAAATTCTATCTGCTACTATAGTTGCAAAAGTCATATCATGAGTAATAATTAAAACTGTCATGGCCTTTTCAATACTTAATTTTTTTATAAGATTCGCTACTTCTTCAGTGATGCTTGGATCTAGGGCAGAGGTTGGTTCATCAAAACATATAAGTTTTGGATTCATTGCAAGTGCCCTTCCTATGGCAACTCGCTGTTTTTGTCCCCCTGAAAGTTGAAATGGATAGCTATTTTCTTTATTTGCAAGTCCTAAAAAACCTAATATTTCTTTGGCTTTATTTTTAGCTTCTTCAATAGCAAGTCCCAATACTACCCTTGGAGCTTCTGTAATATTTTCAAAAATATTCATATGTGGGAATAAATTAAAATTTTGAAATACTAGCCCCACATCCATAGGTATTTCCAACTTTTCCTTTCTATGAGCCCCTTCTCCATCTTTGTATAAATACTTGTTGTTTATTATTATAGAACCCTTATCAGGTTTAGTTAATCCACTTATACACCTAAGAAGGGTTGTTTTTCCACCTCCAGAGGGTCCTACTATAACAGTAATTTCCCCTTCTTTTATTTCAAGATTTACACCTTTTAAAACTTTACTATCACCAAAACTTTTTTCTAATCCAATTACTCTAAGCACAATATTCCTCCTCTATTGATAGTAACTATACCTTTTTTCTAATTTTTTAAATATTTCACCAAACAATGCAATTAAAAGTAAATATATCATTCCTACTATTAAAAGGGGCATAAGAGAAGCTTCTGTATTAGATGCTATTTTACCAACTTTTAGTAGTTCGTCTAATCCAACTACATACACTAAGGCAGTATCCTTTACAAGTGTAATAGTCTCATTTGCCAGAGCAGGAAGTATTCTCTTAATAGCTTGTGGAAGAATTATTTTAAAAAATATGTATTTTTGAGAAAAGCCAAGAACTTTAGCTCCTTCGTATTGTCCTTCCTCTATAGAAATTATTCCACCCCTAAATATTTCTGCAAAATATGCTGCATAATTAAGAGTAAATGCTAATATAGCAGCGGGAAATCTGTTAAAGGTTATCCCTATAATAGGTAACCCAAAAAATATAAATACAACTTGCAGGAGTAGAGGGGTTCCTCTCATAATTAAAATGTACCCGCTTGTTATTTTGTTCAATGTTTTATTTTTAGATAATCGTCCCTGCGCAACTAGTATTCCAAGAGGTATTGAAATTACAAGGGTTAATATAAATACCTCAATGGTTACTTTTAATCCTTGGAATACTTGTGGTAATAGAGTAATTAAATTATTCATATAAATACACTCCTATTTAATTATGTCTTGTCCAAACCATTTTTGGGAAACCTTCTTAGCTGTACCATCTTTTTTTATATCCTCAAAGGCTTGATTAAGCTTCTCAAGCAATTCTTCATCACCTTTTCGTATACCAACACCATAAGATTCATCTCCAAAATCATCATTTAATATTTTATATTTACCTTCACCTTTTTTGTTTATATAATATCTTGCTAAAATCTCGTCAGCTACAACAGCATCTATTCTTTTTGCTTCTAAATCCATTAATGCTTCATTATTTGTTTCAAAGGTATAAACCTTACCATCCTTAAAGGTTTTTAAAAGTTCCTCTTCCTTGTTTATTGCATCTACTGCACTAGACTGATTTTGTGCTCCAACATTCATACCTTTTAAGTCAACTTTACTGTTTATTTTTGAATTCGCTAAAGTTATTATAACTTGTCTATTTTCCAGATAGGGATTTGTAAAATTCACCTTTTCTTTTCTTTCTTTGGTTATACTATAACCATTCCATATAATATCTATTTTTCCTGAGTTAAGTTCTGATTCTTTCATAGACCAATCAATAGGCTGAAATGTTACTTGTTTACCTATTCTTTTTGATACTTCCTTTGCAAGATCAATATCAAAACCTACTATTTCTCCATTATTATCTTTAAATCCCATAGGAACAAAAGTATCATCAAAACCAATTATAAGTGTTTCCTTATCCATTGCATCCTGTGACTTATTGTTACATCCTGCTATTGATAATGCCATTACTGCAATAATTCCATAGATTATTACACTACTTAATATTTTACTCATTTGCTTATCCCCCCACTTAATTATAATCTACTACTTTATTACTTTACCATGGTAGAGTAATAAAGTAAATATATTTCTTTTTTTATTAATATTTAATCCATATAAAAAAGCCATAAAACTAATTATGACTTTTTAACACATATAATTTTAAAACAACTTGGCAGTATCCTTAGCTACTTTTATTCCTTGTTCAATTTTCCCTTCAACATCTGCTCCAACAACATCTAAACTTTCTACAGCAATAGTCTTCATATCTTGAATTCCAAAGAATCCTAGGATTGTTCTTAAATATCTATCCCCCATTTCATATGGTGCATCCCCATATTCTCCTCCTCTAGATACAATGTGTACAGCTTGTTTATCCTTTAAAAGTCCAACTGGTCCTTCTGCTGTGTACTTAAATGTTATTCCTGTAACACTTACATAATCTATATAAGCTTTTAAAATTGCAGGAATACTTAAATTCCACATTGGTGCTGCAATTACATATTTATCTGCTTCTGCAAATTGATATGCATATTTTAGAATTGGGTGCTTCCTACTTTCTTCATTTTTAGCTCCAAATATTTCTCCTAAATCCTCTGGTCTTAGAAAATCTATATTTTCTTTATATAGATCTAAAGTAATTATTTCATCATTAGGATTACTACTTTTATACTCCTCTATAAAACTATCCGATACCTTAAAAGTTCTTGATTCTCCATCCTTCTTAATATTTGCTTTAATGTATAATACTTTACTCATATCTTTCTCTCCTTTGTTATCTTGTATATATCATCACACAAGACATAATTTTATTTTTGTTCTTAAATTTTATATTGTAGTTATCATATATATAGTGCTTCTGTTTTATTCATTTCTATTACAATTAAATGTGAGTTTTCATTAGCTTTAATTTTAATGTTTTCTTCAACTATTTCTAAGGCATCTTGTTCATTTAAATGCACATTATTAATTTTTGAGTTACCTTCAATTTGTACTAAGTATGCCTGTCTTCCTTTATTTACATTAAAGTATATCTCTTTATCCCTTTCTAAATAAGTTGTATACACATTTATATCTTGATGAACATTTATAGGTACATCCTTTAAAGTGCCAGATACCATGTGGAGCCAATTGTTGGTTCTATCTCTCCAATTAAATCTATAATCTCCGTAATTAGGTTTATACCTTTCTTATCAGGCATAATCCATATTTGAAGAATCCTTAAATCCTCATTGCTATGATTAAATTCACTGTGGTATACTCCTGCACCAGCACTCATATATTGCATTTGACCTCTCTCTAATCTTCCAATATTGCCTATACTGTCTCTATGAGTTAATTCTTCTCTTACAATGTAAGTTATAATCTCCATGTCATTATGAGGATGAGTGTCAAATCCTGAATTAGCCTTCATAACCTCATCATTTAGTACCCTAAGCACACCAAAATTAATATTTGTTGGTTTAAAATACTCTGCAAAAGAAAAATGAAAATTTCCTTTTAACCATCCGTAGTTACTTTTCCCCATGTTATTACTATCTATTCTCTTTAACATAACAACATCCATTTTATCACTAATTAGTGATATATTTTTATAAAAGCTCATTACAAATTTTTAAATTTCTTTAATATACTTTTTAACATAATTTTTTCTTCATCCGTTAAAACACTAAAGATCCTACTAATATTTTTAATATGCTTTGGAAAAATGTCTTCAATAATTTTTCTCCCCCTATCTGTTATAGAGATTATAGCAACTCTCTTATCTTCTGGATCTATAATCTTTTTTACTAATCCTTCCTTCTCTAAATTTTTTATAACCACAGTTATATTACCAGAAGTAGTTAATATTTTTTCTATTAACTCATATATTTTTAAGTCTCCCTTATTGTATAAGGCCTCTAAAACTCCAAACTGAGCAACTGTAAGTCCAGTTTCCTTTATAGTTTGAAACTCCCTTTTATGAATTTCATGCTCTGCTCTAGTAAATACGACTAAAGTTGATAGGTCTAAGTTATTTTCTTTAATTAATTTCTTTATATCTTTCATAATTTAAATTTATCACTAATTAGTTATAATTTCAACAAACAAAAATATGATTTAAAAATTTATATTTTAAGTACAATAACCTTATCAATAATAGTAATATATATTAACTCGTCATCAATCTTCTTCTAGTTTCTTCATCAACCTTCTCTAAAGCATACCTAAAAGCTACTCGTGGCATAATATTTTTATTCTTTAATAAATACTCATATACCTTATCCTTTTCAACCTGTGACAGCACTTTTAGCATCCAGCCATACCCTTTCAATACGAGATGATGTTCATCTTTCATAAGCATATCTGAAATTATATAAGGATTAATTCCATGATACTTATCTTTTTTAATAGGATAAATTAAGATAACAGCAGCTGCACGTCTCACAAAAAAGCTTGGATGATTTGTCCAAATTATCACATATTTAAATAGTTCATTATTTTGACTTAATAATTCTCCAAAGGCATGTGTGCAAAAATCATCACAATCTCCCCAGCCTGTAACATACTTCTTTAACCAACTTTCAAATACAAAAAATGTGTCATTATTATACTGATTCCTAACTCTATAAGCCCAATCGTATGCAATAACCCCTAATTCCCATTTTTGTTCATCAAGTAACTGTTCACATATATTAAAAATATTATCAATACTTTTATCTTCTATAGTTTTATATAACTTTGATGAAAACGCTCTAACTTTACTGGTAGTTAGACCATTTTTTTTTGATAACCCTTTAAAATAATGCTTTGCTATTAAGATAATATCATTCACTCGTATCACTACTTTCATATAAAATAAATTCTCTCGTACCAGTCTCATTCCTTTATTTTATTGTATAGGATATTAATACCATATTCAAATATAAATATATTAACATAAAAAACTAGTAGCTTCTGCACAAATGAAGCTACTAGTTTTTTTGACTTAGTGGAAGTTTTTATCCATAATAACCATTAATGGACTATGGATAATCTGTTTATCTATAAGAAGTTTTTAAAGCTTCTTTTAGTATCCTAGGATTCTTTTTATATGGAGTTACAGGACAGATTCTCTTATTCTTCACTTTGAATAAAGTATATACTGCAATTCTTGCTGCACGTACTGAATATTCTTCAGTAAATACCATGTCCTCTGGTATTTCAACGAATTGACTAATCATAGCAAAGTTAGTTGATCCTTCTGGTACAACCTTTGGTCGATCAGACATCTTACGAGGTTGGAACTGAGAATCTATATAAGGCATCATGCATGGAATAACATTCACCACTTCTTCCATAATTTCATCTATCTGATCTTCTAAATGTAAATGATGTAAAAGTTCTATTAACATTTCTTCACCAGTACAGTCTCGCATTGGTTTCTTTACATAATCTCCAACTTTATCTGTATATAACCCATAGCCCCAGAAAATAGTTGTATCCATTGTTTGAGCTTTAAAGTGTGGTTGAGCTGCAACTACAATACTCATTAACCAATTAGAATCTTTAAAAGTCATCAAAGCACCACTACCTGGAATATTAGTAGAAATCTGCTCTATTAATTTTAATAGTTTATTTCCTTTACAAGTTACAGTGAAGCTTTCCCAGTTAGTTTCATCTGGATGATTAAAGAAAGGATCCGGATTACCAAGTCCTGGTTTTTTATTAGCAACTTTTCTCCAAAGCTCACCTGAGATTGGAGCACTAGGGTCAAAAGCTGCCGGTGTATGAAGATCACCTAAAGTTGCACTATCAGTCATACAACCATTAGTCATGATACAAACATCACCTTCATTTAGTTCAATAACTCTTTCTCCATTTACATCTTCTACATGAATAGCTGTTACTGTAATTTCATTACCTGGTCTAAAATCTAAATCTGTTACCGTTGCATTTATACTAAAATCAACTCCATGTTCATCTAGATATGCCTTTATTGGTAAAATCACAGATTCATATTGGTTATATGGTGTACGAGTAACTCCTTCTAGTGTTTCTATACGAGAGAATTCAAAAATCATACGATTCATATAACGCTTTAATTCAAACAGACTAGACCATTTTTGGAAAGCAAAGGTTGTTTGCCACATATACCAGAAGTTAGTCTCAAAGAAATGAGGGGTATGACTAAACCATTGCTCTATAGTCATATCATCTAAACTTTCTTCTGGAGTAATCATTAATTTACCGAGAGCCATACGATCTTCATTGTTGAATCCCATGTTTTTTACATCTTGAATTACACCATACTTATCTACTAAACGAGCTTGAGCATGAGTTGGATGTAAATGGTCAAAGTTAAGTATTTCTTCTGTAACACTTTTACCTACCATATCTAAAGATGGAATACTTGAAAATAGTTCCCAAAAATTTTCATAAGTTTCTTCATTTAGCATTCTCCCGCCACGACATAGGAAACCATTTTGTACATCTCCAGCACCATCATTGCTACCACCAAGAATTTGCATTCCCTCTATAATATGAATGTTTTCGCCTTTAAAATTACAGTCTCGTACAAGATAAGCTGCTCCTGCTAAAGAAGCCAAACCTCCTCCAACAAAGTAAACTTGTTTCCCTGAATGATCTATATATTCAATTTCCGTCTCTTGACTTTGTGATTTGTTCTTAAGTTTTTTAGCTCCTAAAGTAGCTATTGTCGCTGCCCCTGCTATAGCTCCTATAGCCACTAAAGGATTTATGCTACTTTTATTTGATTTTTTACTCATAATAATTACCTCAACTTTCTAGTTAAATTAATTAATGAAGATTGCTTATTTATTATTATAGTTTAATACAATTAAAATGTAATTATACAGATTTACTTATTTGTCTAAAAAAGTATTAAGAAATTTGAAATAATAAATGTACATTTCATAAATTCTTAATTTTTAAGAACAATAATAGACTTTCATTAACTTTAGATTAACTTCTATGAAATTTACTGGTATAATTTATTTAATATGTAATATCTTATTGATACTTATTAGGAGGATTTAGTTTTGAGTAAATCTGTTTATAAATTTAAACCAGGCTCTCCTTGGAAAATTGGCATTACCGAAAGCTGGCTTAATTCCATGGCTAAAAGAGGACTTTTCATAGAAAAAATGGGGAAATATTTCGGTAAATTTAATAAAGATGAACCTAGGGATATGTACTATAGAATAGAAATGTCTGAGGAAAAGGATGAATTGAGCGAAGAACAAATTAGAATGTATAAAGCTCGTGGATGGGAATATGTTACAAACTATAACAATTTTCATATTTTCTCATCGCCCTATAAATTCAATACTACAGAGGTTCATATTATCCCCGAAGAATATGCACAGCTATTAAAACCCTTTTATAAAAAAGCTTTAACACAACTTCTTATTTCTTTTGCAATTTTATTTGCATTTTATGCAGTTATCCCTATGTTTATTGCTAAAAGATACATTAGTGTTTTAGTAAATATGAGTTATCTAGAACTTTTCTCCCAATTAATAATTATTTCAACCTTTATTAATGGATTGTTTGAGATTATATATATAGGCAAACTTAGAAAGTGCCTTTTACAAGGAACCTCCGTGGATCATAATGCACCTTGGAAGTTTAATTATATAGTATCTATTTTTATTAGTTCTTGTCTAATTCTACTTTCAACAACTTTAGTAACTTTAACCTTCACATCACTATTTACAGGTTATGATGATGAAAAAACTATTCCTAATGACACCACTTCCATGGGAATTATAAGACTAAAGGAAATAGAAAACTCAGAAACCTTAGAAGAAACTCCAATTTCCACTTCTGAGGAAGTTAATTATGAGCGTCGCTACAATTTGAAAAAAACCTTTTTTGCTCCATTAAAGTATACTAGTTTTGAATTAGGGTCTATAATGACTAATCCTACTACAACCTATTTAAAATCTCATGATGCTATACTAAATAATAAAGTATATCAAGTAAGATTTAAATCCATGTCAAAAAAACTACTCTTAGAATTATGGAAAGATGGTGAGGACTCAAGAGCAGATGATACTACGCCTCCTATCTTGCATGATGATGAGCTAGATCTCTTAATTGTTCATCAAACAAGTGATGGATACGAAATCTACGCTTGTAAAGGAAAAGGTGTTATGCGTGTGATATATACAGGTAAAGAAGATGTAAATAAGATAATACCATTGATAAAACAAAAGATTTCTTTAATATCAAAGTAGAATTATATAATAAATTTTCTATGTTAGAATAACTGTAATAATATAAATAAGGACTATATGGAAATTAACTAAGATTTCTAACTTAATTATTTTCATATGGTCCTTATAAACGATTTAATATTAATCATTATCTACTTTTCTTATCTTAACCTGTTCATCCTCTTCAGTTTTAATTGAAATTTCAATCTTTCCCTTTGCTTTATTTCCTACAAATTTAAATCTATATTTCCCCTCTGTTAATTTTATTGTTCTTTCTCCGTTTTCAGTTCCTACTAGTATATCCTCCACCAGTTTTTCTGGACTAACTAAAACTCCTTTAAAATCACCACTTTCAACCTTTGAATCATATTTAATGGTAATTTCACTGTGTCCCTCTGATTCTATATTCCAAATTGTATCTGCTCCTGAAAACTTCCCATATTTAACGGTAATTTCATTTTTAGAACCCGATTCATTCCTACCTACATAGCTATAGCTATCTCCATCTTTTGCAATTTTTTCATTATTATCATAAATATCTGCTTTCCCTGTATCCAATGTACACCCACTAAAAGTGCATAATAATAGCATTAAACATATTCCTAAAAGAATTTTAATTTTTAATTTCAATTCTACTCCTCCTTTATATAGTTTTCACTTACACCATAAGTGTTTTTATAACTTTTCATATACTCTTCATCATAACCCCAATATGCTTCCGAGTCTATAGCAATATTACTTAAAATACTTGCTCCCCTACTTTAGCTCTACGAATATTAATCATTCATATTCCTCAAGACTAATGTCTTACACTTGAGAGTATATTAAAATTATAGAATATTTTGTATGATAAATCTACAACTGCATGACAATTAATCTCTCAGGTTAGCATAATACTAATTATAAATTAGTATTAAAGCACCTTGTTAAATAATTAATTAATTTACAATATGTTGAAGTTATGCTACTATATTATTATAGCAAGTAAATATCCATTAATAATATTTGTTTATTGATAATATTTACAAGATATTTATATTTTAGAAAGGATTTGATGTTATGAACAATTTATTCAATCTTACTGGTAAAGTTGCTATAGTTACAGGTGCTTCTAGTGGACTAGGAGCTGATGCCGCTAGAGCTTATGCTGAATATGGAGCTAGTGTTGCACTACTTGCAAGAAGAAAAGATAAACTTGATAATGTAGTTAAAGAAATTGAAAATAATGGTGGAAAAGCTCTAGCTGTTCAATGCGATGTTGCTAATGAAGATAGTGTTAAAGCAGCAATAGACGAAGTTATGAAACACTTTGGACAAATTGATATCCTTCTTAATAACGCAGGAGTTGCAACTGCAGGTTCTGTTGAAAACATGTCTGTTGAAGCTTGGGATAAAGTTATGGACATTAACGTTAAGGGAATTTTCTTAATGAGTAAATATGTAGTTCCTCATATGAGAGACAGGAAATATGGTAAAATTGTTAACATAGCTTCTATAAATGCTGTTATTGCAGACAAAGATCCTTCTCTTTTCCGTCACTCCTACAATACTTCTAAAGCAGCTGTTAGAGGCTTAACTATGGGTATGGCTGCAAGCTATATGCAAGATAATATTACAGTTAATTCTATAGGTCCCGGCCTTTTTGAATCTGAGATGACAGAAAATACTCTTTTTAAGCATGAACCTTTTCTTATAGCTTACAATGCTATTTCTCCTGCTGGAAGACCAGGTAAAAAAGGTGAACTTAATGGAACAATTATTTATCTATCATCAGATGCTTCTAGCTACGTAACTTCTCAACATATTCTTGTTGAAGGTGGTATTTCTATAGTTTAAAAGCTACACAACGTATAATTAAAATATAAAGACTTTTTAATATAAAAAAACTGTTAACATACTATTATGCTAACAGTTTTTTCATTTATCTAAATTGAGAAACTTAAATGGCCTCTCCCATAACTTCTCCATCTTCTAAGTTAGGATTATCTAACTTCTTTATTTCATGTTTAAAGATAAAGTTAGTGATTATAACAGATATAAAATCACTAGTTGGCCCCGCCAACCATACTCCTGTTAATCCAAGAGTTTCTCCATTAGGAAGTGGTATCAAAGGAAGAATTATAATACATGGTATTAAAAGTATTACTTGTCTTAATAAACTTAAGAACATAGATTTCTTAGCTTTTCCAATACAAGAGAAGTAATTAGTTCTTATAATCTGCGGCCCTACAAAAATAATCATAGAAAGGAAAATTCTCATTCCATACTTTGTTATTGAAAGTAGATGTGGATCTGAGTTAAATGACTTTACTAAAACTCCTGGAATAAGTTCTACCATTAAAAATCCTATGGTAGCAATAATTAAAGCTGCTATTTGAGGATACTTTATAGCCTCCTTAACTCTATCATATTTTTTAGCTCCATAATTATATCCAATAATAGGCTGTACTCCTTGATTTAATCCAAAAATCGGCATAAGAATTATCATAGTTATGCTACTTATTATAGTCATTGCTCCTATGGCTAAATCTCCACCATAACTCCTTAAAGCATTGTTTGATATTACTTGAACTATACTTGCAGCAATTTGCATACTAAATGGCGACATACCTATAGCAAATATAGCTAGTATCAACTTTTTTTCTAGCTTAAAGTTTTTAACTTTAACTCTAAGATTAGCATTTCCCCTTAAAAAGAAACTTACTCCCCATATAGCTGAAGCAATTTGAGCTATTACTGTGGCTATAGCTCCTCCTTTAACTCCCATTCCTAGTAAAAATATAAATATTGGGTCAAGAATTATATTTGTAATTGCACCTATAAGCATAGATGCCATGGCTATATTAGGACTACCGCTGGCTCTTATGGTATGGTTAAGTCCAAAACTTAACATGTTAAATATAGTACCTATAAATATAATCTGCATGTATTCTTCAGCATATACTAGGGTGTTTGAACTAGCTCCAAACATTCTTAGTATATCCTTTCCCCAGATTAATCCTATAGCTGTTATAGCTAAACTAATGATTATAATTAAAGTAAAAGCATTTCCCAGAATCTTCTCTGCTTCTTCTTTCTTATTTTGTCCTAATCTAATGGAAATAGTAGTAGCAGTACCTATTCCAACTAACATACCAAAGCCTAATATAATAGTTGATATTGGCATAGTTACTCCAATACCTGTAATTGCTAAATTTCCTACCTCTGGAATATGTCCTATAAACATTCTATCTATAATATTGTATAATGCGTTAACCAACATCCCAATTATGGCTGGTATAGAAAACTTAAGTAATAATTTTGTGATTTTTTCTTCACCTAGTGCATTTTGTCTACCCATGTAGTATCTCCCTTCTAAATTAAATTGTCTATCTAAGTACTAATGCAAGGTTAGAAAATCTTAACCTTGCAAAATACATCATAATATATTTATTACATAACATATAATTATGGCTAAGATACTTCTTAACCTTTAAATTCCCATGTTGTAAACTTTAAGTACCTTATATCTAAACACTATTCTTCATAATATGATTATACTTCATATCCCTTATATTTTCAATGACTTATTTCGACAAGCTAAAAATTTCATTATCTAAATATAATTAATTGGTAATTATATTATTGAAATACGCTGTAGTAAACACTTTTCAGATAGAATTTTATTATGAAAATAACTCTTCTAGTTCCTTTTCATTCATAGAAGATAAGGTCAATTCCGTATGTTCTTCTCCATCTATTACTTTATCTATGATTTCTTTTTTCTTTTCTTGTATATTGTAAATTTTTTCTTCGATAGTTCCCTTGGCTATAAGTTTTATTACCTCTACAGTATTCTTTTGTCCAATTCTATGGGCTCTATCTTCAGCCTGTTCTTCCACTGCTGGATTCCACCATGGATCAAAATGTATTACCATATCAGCTGATGTAAGATTAAGTCCTGTTCCCCCAGCCTTTAAAGAAATTAAAAATACTGATGGTTCCCCCTCATTAAACTCTTTAACTAAATTCATCCTATCTTTAGATGGAACAGAACCATCTAAATACATAGTGTTTATGCCCTTTTTATTTAACTTTTCTCTTATACTCCCTAGAATTGTAGTAAACTGAGAAAATAATAGTACCTTATGATTATTCTCTAAAGCTTCTTCTAAAATA
Source organism: Clostridium sp. UBA4395 (assembly GCF_002390995.1). NCBI lineage: Bacteria > Bacillati > Bacillota > Clostridia > Eubacteriales > Clostridiaceae > Clostridium > Clostridium sp. UBA4395. The sequence continues at coordinate 12,537 of NZ_DGRF01000090.1, read as the reverse complement.
TCATAAAGAGCATGATACTTTCCACTATCACCTTTATAATTTTCTATAAAGGAAGCGGGATCACAACAAATTTGTCTAAGTCTAGTAATAAGAGATAATATCTTCATCCTACTTTTGTTAAAGCCGTTTTCCTTTATTTCTTGCTCCATCTCTTCTTTATAGACATCTACATAAGAATAGTATAGTTTTTTCTGCTCTGAAGTCATGTCCACCACTATTTTATGTTCTATCTTTGGTGGTAGTTCAAGAGCTACATCCCTTTTAAATCTTCTTAAAATAAATGGTTTTATAAGCTTCAATAATTCCTCTAAAGCTTTATCATCCTTTTCTTTTACTATAGGTAATTCAAAGTTTTTATTAAACTTTCCATGGGTTTTCAAATATCCAGGCATTATAAAATCAAAAATAGACCAAAGTTCTGTAAGTGAGTTCTCTATTGGTGTTCCTGTCATAGCAAATTTACTCTTAGCTTGAATTGACTTCACAGATTCTGCATTTAAAGAAGTTGGATTCTTAATATATTGTGCCTCATCGATAATACAAATATCAAATTTCATCTTCTCATAATATTCAAAATCCCTTCTTATTAGGGCATAGGACGTAATTATTACATCGTACTCCTCTATGTTTTCTATTAATATTTCTCGCTCCGCTTTATTTCCACTTACGGCTACAATCCTTAGGTCCTTAGAAAATTTTTCAAATTCCATAACCCAGTTATAAACTAATGAAGTGGGACATACAATTAGTGCCTTATTTCTCAAATTTCCTTCTTGTTTTTCTGAATTAATAAATGTTATAGCTTGAAGGGTTTTACCAAGTCCCATCTCATCTCCTAGAATTCCACCAAATCCACATTGAGATAAGGTCTTAAACCACTTAAATCCAATTTCTTGATAAGTTCTTAATACTTCACCTTGTTCTTCTGGAACCTTATACTCATTACTTTTTACATCTTTTATATTATCTATAAGATTTTTAAAGCCTTTATTTCTTGTAACAAAATTCAATGCCCCCTTATTGATCTTTTCATCTATATATAAGGATGCATACTTAGGTATTTCTACACTTCCACTAGCTAACTTTGAAATTGATACATCAAAGTTATCAATAACAGAATAAATATCTTTAAATTCACTGCCCTGAAGTGGAATTATAGAACCATTCTTTAGTTTATAGTATTTTTTCTTCTGTTTAATTGAAGTTAAAGTTGCCTTCAATTCTTCTTTAGAAATTCCTTCAATATTAAAATTAAACTCTAAAAGATCTGAATCATTTAATCTAATGCTAGAATTAAAGGATTTAGGCGTTAATATTTTTATCTCCTTAAAGCTATCAGAGTAGTAAACCTCTCCTACTTCAGCTAATTCCTCCACACCATAGGTTAAAAACTCTACTAATTCGTCTTCATCTTCAATATAAAAACTTTTATCTATATTTTTAAATCCAAGTCCATAAAGCTTCTCTATAGTCTTTCTTTCCTTCACTAAATCTCTAATAACTATCTCTTCACTAATATCTTCAGATACACCCACTTCTTTTTCATTTAATAATTGTTGATTTTCTTCTTTGATATTTTTACTTTCATTTTCTAAATTATAATAAAAGCTTTCTTCTCCATAATTAAATTTCACATCACAAGTTATTCTATCTTTATCCTTATCTAAATAAAATTCTGTTACTAAAGGCTCCTCCTTTATAAGTTCCTTTACACTTTCATCTTTAATAACAATGGGGCTTATACTCTTTAATTTAGGTAGAAGAAAATTTGCCACATCATTAATACTACTTTTTTTAAAGGATATAGTATTATTTTTTGATTTCATAAATGCTCTATGGAGTGGAGTAAAATCACTTTTTTCCTTTTCCGACAATAGATATAAAGTATTATTTAAATAATAAAGTCCTGTATTCTCACAAATGGCCTGTGAGATTTCACTATTCATATCTATATTTAGATTTTCTCCCTTCATAAACATATAAAAACTAGTAGGCATGTTTCCTAATGAAACAGTTATATCTTTATAATGCTCTCCCTTATAATCTAAATTGATAGTCTTCCTATTTTTAATGGTTAGAATATTTTTAAGTTGTCCTTCTGAAAGAAATACCCTTTTCCCACTAAAGAATACAGAACGATTAGTATATACCCTATTCATTACTTCTAAATTTAAATCATAAATTTCCTTTATGATATTCATGATTTCTTTATCCTTATCTTTAAACATATATTTAGTGTTATTATACTGAAGCTCTTTTCCAAAATTAATAGTTCCTCCACTTGTATACATGCACTCCATAAGTTCACGAATATTTTTTACCACATATAATCTACTAGTTCCTATCTTTAACTCTAAATAAAAACTTTTTTTCTTACTTCCGTAGTGCTCATCCTCTACCACTAATGTAATATCCATATTTAGAGGTTCCTTCTCAACTCCTCTAATAGCCTTGTCAAAGGTGCTTTTATAGGTTTCAAGAAGCTCTTCTTCTCCAGATTTAGGAATGTTTATACCCCGTCCTCTTACCCCTTCCTTATTTAACTTTATAAGTACAGCTCCTACATGCTTACACATATGATATTGTGCAAAAGCTTCACAACTACAATTTGGATATAATTTAAAATTTCTATTATTTATAAGTACACTAGTTTTATAATTATTCACATCATAGGCTGACTGTACTATTGCTGTAACTGATAATATATTTATAGAGTTTTCATTAATCCTTATACTTCTAACTTTATTTCTAAGGTACATATCCATGGCTCTATTAAAAATAACATTTCCACATATATCCTTTATCTCTCTCAACTCTAAATCAAACTTCATTCTCACAATTCTCCTAATTAAAATTTCTTCCTTTTTCTATAAATTTACTCTACCTTTTATTATATACCTTTTTCCATCTTTATAGCGCATTTATTTTAAAGTAATTCACCTTTTCTATAATTTACAACTATAAAAGAAATATGAACTATAAATAATTACATGAAAATGATGAGCATGAATCTTTATATAATTACATGCTCACCATAAATTTAAAAACTAGTTTAGAACTTTGATCAAACCAAGATTCACTATATCATTTTCATCTACGTCTTCAGTATTTAACTCAATATATATATTCCATTCTGCCATGTCTGCAGTTCCAATTCCAGGAACCATTCTATCAATTGCTATAGAAATTTCATTGCCCTCTTTAATTACCTTTTTTACTTTATGCCTCACAGATCCACTTGATTCATCTAGTGTTACAACAATTAAAGCTTTTTTAGAAAAAAACTCATCATCATATTTACTTGCATCTACGTCGCTATTTTCATTTACACATGAAAGCATGCTTACAGTAAGTCCTTTTACTTTCCCTTCATGCTCCTTTAAACATTCTTTTGATTTGCAAATAGTGATAATAGGATATTTTTTACTTGAATTATAATATGGAGATCTTTCATAACTATCCTTAAACTCAAGTTCCCTCGCAGAATCACTAGGTTTTTTAATAATCTCCCCTTTATCTTCTGTGCTTGCTGAAATTTCATCATTATCTTGATTTTCTGTATTTCCTACTTCAACAGTTTCCTCCTCTTTTTCACTTTCACCTGCATTTATATTATTGCACCCTGAAAAAAGCACCACCGTAGTTAAAACTAAAGTACCACATAACAATTTTAATTTATTCATTTTCATATATACCTCCATATTTCATATAAATAGAGTTTTTTGCTTCAGATAGAATTTTCTCCCATTGAAGTTTGCTAACAGACTTCTAATTATCAGTATTTTTGATACTTAGAAGTCGTTGTACTTTAGGGAAGATCGTTATATAAGAACATAGTAACTCTCTACTCATACTTTAAATCTTAATACCTATATCTTAAGAAATACCCTTTATTTATATACGCTTATTTATACAAAAAGATTTAACCTTTTTATTTCTAAGCTCTATTTAAAATTACATTAATATAATATACAAGCTATAGGAATATTAGTAGTCCCGCTTTAAAGGTGGTATTAAAACATTATTTTTGCAATAAATAAAGACTGAGTCAAAACCTTTTATTTGACTCAGTCTATCTCAGATAAATTTTATTTAAATTTTACTGCGGTTCCATAACAAATAACTTCAGATGTACCATTCATTATTGAGCTTGTTGCATACCTTATATTTACTATAGCATCAGCACCCATAGTTTCTGCTTCGTCAGCCATACGCTTTGTAGCTATTCCTCTAGCCTCATTCATCATTTCTGTATAGCCTTTTATCTCTCCGCCTACAACAGTTTTAAGACCACTAAGAATGTCCTTACCAATATTTTTAGACCACACCACTGAGCCTTTAACCATCCCCAACATTTCTAACTCTTTTCCTGCAATGTAATTAGTATTTACTAATATCATTTTCGTCTCCTCCTTTTATTTCCTTTATTCTTTCTATCATATTATAAATAATTGCTCCTCCTATACCTATGGCAATTAAAAGCAAAATTATTGGCAATAACTTTATTCCTTCTGCAAAAGTAACAAATATGATACCTCCAAAATAGAAAATTGCAAATAGGAGCATCAATACTGTTATTACTATGGTAAGTATAATTTTTCCCATATTCTTATCATCTCCCTAAAAATATACTATAAACATTAATTATTCCATTTTACTAGACTAATATTAGCATACTACAACTACTAATACAATATGGATAAAAATAGTTATTGATGCATAATGATTAAATTTTATTTTTATCCAATCAACCTCATATATACCTAATATTTATCCGTTCTTTGTATACCTGTATACATATTTACTTTTCATAATAGTGTATAATTTTAAAAAATTATATAAATTCATGGGAGGAAGGATAATAATGATCAAATTAATTGGTATTATAATTGTTATCATTGGTTTTACGTTAAAACTCGATACTATTGCTGTAGTTCTTTCTGCGGGGGTTTTAACAGGGCTCGTTGCTGGTTTGAGTATTAACGAAATATTGACTACTCTAGGACAAACTTTTGTATCTCAAAGAGCCATAACATTATTCATATTAACATTACCTGTAATTGGTATGTGTGAAAGATATGGACTTAAAGAAAGAGCTGCAACTCTTATAAGTAATGCTAAATCTCTTTCTGCTGGAAAGCTATTAAGCGTCTATGCCCTAGTTAGACAAGTAGCAGCTGCCCTTTCGATTAGAATGAGTGGACATCCTCAATTTGTTAGACCTCTTGTTAACCCTATGGCACAAGGTGCTGCCGTTAGTAACTTTGGAGAAATCGATAAGGAAGATGAGGATAAAATTAAGGCTTCTTCTGCTGCTATGGACAACTATGGTAACTTTTTTGGACAAAACTTATTTATGGCTAGCTCAGGAGTACTTCTAATAACCAGTACACTTCAGGAACAAGGATATGTAGTAGATGCTCTCGATGTAGCTAAAGCTTCTATCCCAATAGCTGTAATACTATTTATAATGGTATTAGTACAAAATCATTTATTAGATAAATCATTAATTAAAAAATATTCTAAAAAAGATAATTAAAGGAGGAATCGATTATGGATATGGCAGCACTATCAAATTTTTTATTGGAAATCTTTTATGCCTTAGTGGGCTTCCTAATGATTTCCCTATCAGTTTATACATTTATAAATAAAGAACATAAAGCTAGAATTGGTACTTCAATATTTTGGTCAATTCTAGGTATTATATTCATAGCTGGACCTTATATCCCAGCTAATATAGTTGGGATTTTAATAATAGCCTTAGGTTGCTTGACCGTTTCTAAACAAGTTAAAATGCTACCTACCAAACCCCTTGATGGAGAGTTTGCTAAAATTCAATCTGGAAAACTTAAAAATAAAGTTTTCTTACCACCTCTAGTAATCGCAATTGTAGCTCTAGGAATAGCACAATTTACTTCTATTAGTGGAACAGCTGCTATTGGTATAGCTGCTGTGATAGCAACTATTGCAACCTTAATTATCACAAAAGCTAATCCAAAGTTCATTTTAGAGGATGGAGCTAGAATGATTGACTCTGTTGGACCTGTAAGTATCTTACCTCAACTTCTTACTGCATTAGGCTCACTATTTACAGCTGCTGGAGTTGGTACTGTTATTGCTAATGGTATATCAAGCTTCATACCTGAAGGAAATCTTTTAATTGGAGTAGCTGCTTACTGCATTGGTATGGCTATCTTTACAATGATTATGGGAAATGCCTTCGCTGCATTTGCAGTTATCACTGCTGGTATTGGAATTCCATTTGTATTTGCACAGGGGGCTAATCCAGTAGTTGCTGGTGCCTTGGCTCTTACTGCTGGATATTGTGGAACACTAATGTCACCAATGGGAGCTAATTTTAATATTATGCCTGCAGCTCTTCTAGAAATAGACGACAAAAATGCAATTATTAAACGTCAATTTCCTGTGGCTATGACATTACTACTATCACACATAGTTTTAATGTATTTCTTAGCATTTTAAAAGTTTATATAAGATATAACTAAAGGAGGTGAATTTTAATGAAGCTAATGCTTCATTAAATATATATGAAAGTTTTAATAAGTGGTTTTGATCCCTTTGGAGGAGAACCTATAAATCCAGCTCTTGAAGCAGTAAAATTACTTCCTAATAATATTGCTGGCGTAGAAGTTATAAAGGTAGAAATTCCTACAGTCTTTAACAAAGCAATAGAGGTCCTTGAAACCTCTATCAAAAATCTTAACCCTGATGCAGTTATCTGCATCGGACAAGCAGGTGGTAGATTTGCAGTTATGCCAGAGAGAGTTGCTATTAATATAGATGATGCTAGAATTAAAGATAACGAAGGAAATCAACCAATAGATATAAAAATTAAGGAAGATGGAGAAAATGCTTATTTCTCTAACTTACCTATAAAAGCAATGGTTAAAAACATGGTAGATAATGGCTATCCTTCTGCAATTTCTAATACTGCTGGAACCTTTGTTTGTAATCATATAATGTATGGATTACTTTATCTTATCGATAAAAAGTACTCTCATATGAAAGGTGGATTTATTCACGTTCCGTATATACCAAATCAAGTGGTTACAAAGCCAAATACACCTTATATGAATCTTCAAGATATCTCAAAATGTCTTGAACTTTGTATAGAAGCCCTAGTTAATAATGGAGATGAAGACATTAAAACTATAGGAGGTACAATCTGCTAATGACATACCCAACAGAAGAAAAAAAAGTATTTGTATATGGAAGCTTAAGAGAGGGTTTCTTTAACTATGATAAATACTTAAAAAATAAAATATTTCCAGCTTTTCTAGGAGAAGTAAAGGGAAAGCTTTTCCATCTTCCTCACAAGGGATACCCTGCTTTACTAGATGGAGAAGATACTGTTATTGGAGAAATTATGGCACTAAAAGATTTTTATGAAGATATAGTTTCCTTAGATCAAATGGAAGGATTCAGATCCTTTGAAGATATATCAATCAATGAATATATAAGAACTACTATAAATGTTAAAAATCTTGAAACAAAGACCATTGAAAATTGTTATGTATATAAATACGTAGATGGCAACGATAAAAACTTTAATTCCCATGCAATCTATATTCATCATGGAGACTGGAAAAAGTATATGAATATCCTATAATAATACAAGTAGAAAAATCTATCATTTATTTGATAGATTTTTTATTGCAATAAACTAAAATTATATTTAAACTTATTGACATCTCTATTTCTATTGCATAATATATAAAATAATAATTATTTTCTTAAGGTGAATTTATGTCTTATAATCTAAACCCCGAAGAATTAGTTATAGTAGCTGCTGTTCTCTCAATATATATAGCTAAAAATAGAACTTCTGATGAAATTAATCTATTAGGAAATCTTTTTCAAGCTATAGGTTCCAACTTATCAACTATTGCTACTGTTACTCCACAAAATGAATCTACTATTAATAACGAAAATAATACTAATGAATAAAATTTAGTTTAAATATAATTCCTATAATATGAGGAATTATATTATACTATAGACGTTTTTTAAGATTTAACATAAACATTACCTATTACTCTATTAAATTGAAAAGGATGATTTAGTATATGTATGAAGAATACTTTAAACATATTCCACAAGAAAAAATGAGAACCTTTTTTCTTGAAGAACTTGCTCCTTTAGGAATTATAAAACATTATAAAAAAAATGAGCATATAGATTACTTTCCTGGTGGTAAACTCTCAATAGTTACTGAAGGAAAAGTGAAGGTTTGTATCTATACTAAAAATGGTCTTGAAAAAATTTTATTTTTTTTAATACCAGGAGAAATATATGGGGAAGAAAGTTTATTTCAGCACTCTCATATAGGCATTACTCCAGTTACATTAGAAGATACTTCAATCTCATTTATTGATAATGAAACTTTATATAATTATTTAAATGATAACCCTAAAAATTATGAGTATTTTCTTCAAAGTATATTAAGAAAATATCAAATTTCTTTATTTCAGATGGGAGACCTTTTAAAGAGATCACCACGAGCTCAAATTTGCTCTGCTCTTTGTAGAATTGTTGCTCAAACTATAAAAAATTATTCTGAATGTAATGATCCAATTGAATTAAGTCTCCCGCTTACCCATGAAGGATTAGGAAATTTAATCGGTTGCTCTAGAGTTACCGTTACTAGAGTTCTTAACGAGTTAAAATCCCAAGGAATATTAGCAAGCACATCTAAAAAAATAGTTATTCTAGATTTTGAAAGATTAAAAAAATATTGTGATTAATAACAAGTAAATTAAATATAACATATAATTACTTTTTGGGTTTATATTCCTTAAAATCTCTAAGTAATTTTTATATATCATATAATTTTATATTATTTTTCATCTAATTTTATGTTATTATATTATTGTAACCATAAGGTTAAAAATGCATTGGTTACTCAGTTATAAGTTTAAATTCAAATTATAATTAAACTATTCTAAGAAAAGTAGGTTGTTTAGTATGGATAATAACTCAAAAGAACTTTTTAAACTTATTGATGATGGAAACACTATTGTACATAGCGATCCTAGAAAAGCTTATGAAATAACAAAAGAAGCATTAAAATTAGCTGAAGCGTTTAATAATAAATCTGCAATGGGCTATTGTTTTATTAATTTTGCTTTAATTTACAGATCACTATCAAATCTTGCCAACTGGGTAGAATATGGTCATCATGCTCTAGATATATTTATGGAATTAAATGAAGAGGAAGGCATTGTTGTAGCTTTAAATCTTTTAAGTTGCGCATATTTTCACGTTGGACTTTATGAGGATTCTTTAATAAATTGTCTTAGAGTTCTAGATTTGTGTATTGATGATAACCATAGCTTTATTCACACCTGTTCCCTTAATAACATGGCAGAGATTCAAAGGATAACTACCCAATATAATAAAGCCTTGAAATATTATGAGAAAGCTTTAGCTAAAGCTAAAAAGTTTAATTATACTTCACTCTCTGCATCTATTTTATTTAATATAGGACAAGTTCTTCTAGAGAAGAATAATTATCATAAAGCTTTAAAAATATTTTTTGAAAGCTATGATATAGCAATTAAATTTAATAACTTTATACTTCTAGGTGAACTAGAAAATAATATTGGTTTCATTCACTTTAAAAATAAAGAGTTTGATAAAGCCATGGAATACTATAATAAATCCTTAGAACACTTAGAAACCATTAGCAACAAATTCTATATCATAGATTTATACTTTAATATTGGTTTTTTAAAGCTTTCTACTTCTTCTGATGATGCTATAGAATATTTAAATAAAGCTATACATTGTGCTGAGGAACTTAATTCCAAACATAAGCTTAGTAAAATACATTTGCAGCTTTCTAAATACTACGAATCATTAGGAGATTTTAAAACAGCCTTAGACTATTACAGGCAGTACCACCTTTCAGAAGAAGAAGTTTCTTCATCTACCATGAAATCTAAACTAGAAATTATAAGAATTCAATGTAATCATGCTATAGAAGCTGAAGAATTAGAACAAATTAAAATAATAAATCAAAAACTAGAAATGGAAATAGAATCCCAAAATAAAAGGCTACAATATATGAAAAATGAGAATAAGAATTTACGATTTAAAGCATTGAAAGATTCTCTTACTAAAATTTCAAATAGACATGCCATTGACCAAATGTTTAGTAGACTATGGAAATATTCTAAACTCAATAAAAATAATATGGTTTTATTTATGATAGATGTGGATAACTTTAAATTATATAATGATTATTGGGGGCATATTCATGGTGATAAATGTCTTGCTAGTATTGCTCAATGTTTAAAAGACATTTCTACCTCCCGTCACGATTTTTGTGGTAGATACGGTGGAGAAGAATTTATATATCTTGCTGAGGATTTAACCTATGATGAAGCTATTTACCTAGGTAATCTAATAAGTTGTAAAGTTAAGGACTTAAAAATAAAATCTACTCATGATAATGAGAGTTCTGTAATTACTGTTAGTATTGGTGGAGTCTATGGAAACCTTTCCTCTCTTAGTTCAACTGACTATATGATTGAAATTGCAGATAAACAATTATATATCTCTAAAGAATCTGGAAGAGATAAAGTTACATTAATAAATACCTTAGAAGATGAATTAACGCTAAATTCAATAAATTCAGTGAACTTAGTAGCTGCAGATATATATTAATAATTTAAACTTTAAAACAACTATTCCTTTATTATTAATTATATTATTCAAGTTATTAAACATAAAAGTATATAAAGAAGGACACTCTTAAAATTACTAAGCTTAAACTACCCATAAAAGCTTAATAATTAATAGTGTCCTTTTATTAATTATTAATCATCTTCTCTTAAAAGGTTAATATCTTTTCCACTAAGAATCTTGTTCATATTTCTCATAGAACACATTTTACCACACATAGTGCAACTATCTTCATGATGAGGTGTAGATTCTTTTCTATATTTTCTTGGCTTTTCTTCATCTAAGGCTAAGGTAAACATTTGCTCCCAATTAAGTTCCTGTCTTGCCTTACTCATTTCATTATCCCACTGCGATGCACCTTTAATTCCTTTAGCAATATCCGCTGCATGAGCTGCAATTTTTACTGCTACTATACCTTCCTTCATATCATCTAGGTTTGGAAGTCTTAAATGTTCTGCTGGAGTTACATAACATAAAAAGTCTGCTCCATAACTTGCTGCAATAGCTCCACCAATGGCAGAAGTTATATGATCATAACCTGGAGCTACATCCGTAACTAAAGGTCCTAAAACATAAAATGGTGCTCCGTGACAAAGTCTTTTTTGAAGTAGCATATTAGCTTCTATTTCATTTATAGCCATGTGCCCTGGACCTTCAATTATAACTTGTACATTTCTCTCCCAAGCTCTTTTTGTAAGCTCACCTAATACCATAAGCTCCTTAATTTGTGAGGCATCTGTGGCATCAGCTATTGAACCTGGTCTACATGCATCTCCTAAGCTTAAAGTTAAATCATATTTTTCACATATATCTAATAATCTATCAAAATACTCATAGAATGGATTTTCTCTCTGATTTAATTCCATCCAAGCAAACAAAAGAGATCCTCCCCTTGAAACTATATTAGTAATCCTCTTATTTCTTTTAAAAGTATTTATAGTTTCCCTGTTTAGGCCTGCATGGATAGTTACAAAATCTACTCCATCCTGTGCATGCTTTTCTACTACTTTAAAGAATTCATCTACAGAGATATCCTTTAGTTCCTTATCATAAAAGCCAACTACATCATACATTGGTACTGTTCCAATCATCGCTGTAGACATTTCTACTAACTTTTCTCTAAACTTTGCAGTTTTTCCATAATTAGAAAGGTCCATAATAGCCTCTGCTTTCATATCTAAAGCAACTTTTACCTTTTCCATTTCTTTATCTATGTCATCACAATCTTTGGATATACCTAAATTTACATTTATTTTAGTTTTAAGACCTTGTCCTACTCCCTGTGGTACAAGAGATTTATGATTTTTATTAGCAGGTATAGCTACCTTCCCTTCCGCTACTAAAGCCCTTAACTCTTGAACATCCATATTCTCTAACTTAGCTACAATCTCCATCTCTCTTGTTACAATGCCCTTCCTAGCGGCATCCATTTGTGTTGTAAAATTCATACTTTCTTCCTCCCTAAGTACAATAATTATTTAATTTAATAATTTAGCGCCTTTCTTTAGGAGAAAATAATTGCTTACATATTTTTTCACAAACCTTTATTAATTCTTATCTCAAAAAAATAAAGGCTTACACAAGGTAAGCCTTTGGATGAATTCATAAAACAAATATTTATAAATATTTTTATAAATAAGCTATTATTAAAATCTTTTAAAGCTTTCCTTCGATGGCATTATCCACATCAGGTTCAAGGGTTAAAGCAATTATTGCTTCTCTCAGCATTAGGCACCCCTAGCTAAATAATTATTAAATTAACTTCATTATAACATAAAAACTATAATTTTCAAATTTACTTTTAATTTATCAGAGCTTTAGCATGAAAAT
>NZ_DGRF01000018.1:0-112768 GCF_002390995.1 Clostridium sp. UBA4395 | reverse complement strand
AGTTCATTATACAAGGTGATTATGTGAACTTTAATATAGAAAATTTAGAAGAGCTTTTAATTAATATGAACTTAGATGATAGGATTAATATTAATAAAATACCAGATATTGATTTATATATGGATCAGGTAATTCAATTATTTGAAAATAACTTAGAGCATATAAAAAGAAACCCTACGGACAAGATTTTAACCAAAACTATGATAAATAACTATTCTAAAGACAAATTGCTTTTTCAAAATAAAAATAAAAAATATTCTAAAGATCATATTCTTTTAATGATTTTAATTTATGATTTAAAGCAAACTTTGTCTATAGCTGATATAAAAAAAATATTTACCCCTATGGTAAAAATATTATCAGAAGAAAAATCAAATTTTGATTTAAGTAACATATATAATGAATATCTTTCATTAAAGAAAAATCAAATTGATAAAGAAAAAGAATTCTTAACTTCAATTGTCAATGATACAACTAATTTATGTGAAAAAGAAACTACTAAAAATTATGATGATTATAAAAAAATATTATTGATTATATTAACACTTTTAAATTCAGCTTCCTTAAATAAGAGAATTGCAGAAAAGATGATAGATACTTATTTTAATGAATAAATTTAAAATCAATGAAAAAATAAAATGACTGCCTTTATAGACAGTCATTTTATTTTTAGGTGTAAATTTATAATTAATGCTTATATTATAAATTATATGAAATATTTAATTAAATATATTGTTTGAAAAGTATTGACAAAAAAAAGAAATGAGCATAGTATAAACGTATGAACAGGTGTTCACATGAAAGGGGTATGTAATATATGTATAAAGAAGAGGTTTGTATGCAAGTTTGCATACATGATGAAATTACTGAAAAATTAAAAGATAAAACTTTAAATGATACTACAGTAGAAGAACTGTCAAATTTATTTAAGTCCATGGCAGATCCTACTAGGGTTAAAATATTAAATATTTTGTTAAATACAGAAGCTTGTGTTTGCGACATAGCAGCTTTAACTAATATGACACAATCTGCAATATCTCATCAATTAAGAGTACTAAAGCTAGCTAGGATTGTAAAATCAAGAAAAGATGGAAAAGTTGTATATTATTCTTTAGATGATGATCATGTTAAAGATATTTTCTATAAAGGGCTTAGCCACGTTAATGAATAAACTAGTTATAGGGGGAGTAAAATAATGGGACAAACAAAAAGGCTTTATGAAATTCAAGGATTGCATTGCGCAAATTGTGCTTTGAAAATCGAACGTGAACTAAATCAATTATCTTACGTACAAAGTGCTGTAGTCAACTCTGTGACATCAAAAGCAATTTTAGAGGTTGATGAGAACACTAATAGAGAAATAATATTTGATGATGTGGAAAGCATATCTACTAGAATTGAACATGGAGTTAGAGTTAAAGAAATTGAAAAAAATAATACAAGTAAAAAAAATGTTAAGGTTCAGGGAAATATAAAAAGTATTAATTCTAATTCAAATGATAATAAAGTTAAGGAAGAAAAGGTTACCTACAAGGATTCTCATAGTGATGATCATGTTCATAATCATAACCATGATCATGGAGAAGGATTTAAAAAGAAACAAATAATAAAATTTGTTATAGGAATTTCTTTGGCAGTTGCTGGAGTATTAACTAAGGATATGATAAGTTTATTTTTATTTATAACTTCTTATCTAGTAATTGGTGGAGATATTCTGCTTATTGCCGGCAAAAACATAATAAAAGGTCAAGTTTTTGATGAGAACTTCTTAATGAGTATAGCTACAATTGGTGCATTTTTAATTGGTGAATATCCAGAAGCTATTGGAGTAATGCTATTTTATCAAATAGGAGAGTTTTTTCAAGAATTGGCAGTTAATAAATCTAAAAATTCTATATCAGAGTTAATGGATATTCGTCCAGACCATGCAAATTTAAAATTAAGTAATGGGGATATATCTTCTGTCTCTCCAGAAGAGGTAGGCATTGGTGATATAATAGTTGTTAAGCCAGGTGAAAAAATTCCTTTAGATGGAGTTGTAGTAAGGGGAGATTCTCAAATAGATACTTCTGCTTTAACAGGAGAATCTGTTCCAAGAGTGGTCAAGGAAAGAGCAGAAGTTTTAGCTGGATCAATAAATAAAACTTCTCTTATTGAAGTTAAAATAACTAAGGAATTTAGTGAATCTACAGTGTCAAAGATTCTTGAATTAGTAGAAAATGCTTCAAATAAAAAAGCACCAACAGAAAAGTTTATAACAAAGTTTGCTAGATACTATACTCCTATTGTTGTTATATTAGCTATTCTACTAGCTTTTTTACCACCGTTAGCTATGGGTGAAGATTTATATACCTGGTTATATAGAGGACTATCATTTTTAGTTGTATCTTGTCCTTGTGCCCTTGTGATATCAATACCTTTAAGCTTCTTTGGTGGGATTGGAGGAGCATCTAGAAGTGGGGTGCTTGTCAAAGGAGGGAATTATCTTGAAGCATTGAGCAAAGCAGAAGTGGTAATTTTTGATAAAACAGGTACATTAACAGAAGGAAGCTTTGAAGTTACAAAAATTACTCCTTATGGATTCATTACTGAGGACATGTTAATGGAATATGCGGCATATGCTGAAATGTATTCTAATCATCCTATTGCAAAATCTATTGTAGAATCCTATAAAAAAATTAGTACGAAGGCTATTATTGATAAAAGTAGAATAAAGAGTTATGAAGAGATTCCAGGTAAAGGTGTAAAAATATACTTTGGTGATAGATATATATATGCAGGAAATTATAAACTGATGGAAGAACTTGAAATTAGGTATGTAAAATCAAATGAAGTGGGTACTATTATATATGTTGCAGTAAATAATAATTTTGTAGGAAGTTTAGTGATTTCTGATAGAATAAAAAATACTTCACCTATGGCTATTGCAAAGTTAAAAGAACTAGGGATTAAGAAAACTGTTATGCTTACTGGAGATAATAAAACAATTGCTGAATATGTTGCAAAGGTTATTTCTATTGATGAGGTTAGAGCCGAATTAATGCCATATGAAAAAGTAAGTGAAGTAGAAAAAATATATAATGGCCTTTCTAAGAAGGGAAGATTAATATTTGTTGGAGATGGAATAAATGATGCGCCTGTATTAGCTAGAGCAGATATAGGTATAGCAATGGGGGGGATAGGCTCAGATGCAGCTATAGAAGCTTCTGATGTTGTTATTATGACTGACGATCCTGAAAAAATATCTACATCTATAAAAATAGCTAGGAAGACACAAAAAATTGTAGTTCAAAATATTGCATTTTCCTTATTGATAAAAGCTATAGTCTTAGTATTAACAGCTCTAGGTATTACCAATATGTGGATGGCGGTATTTGCAGATGTGGGAGTTACAATAATAGCTGTATTAAATGCTATGAGAGCTATGAAGATGGAAGAATAAATAAAAGTTTAACTTAAAAATACTAAAATGCAGAATTAAAATATATTAAAACCCTTTAATGTTTTTAGCATTAAAGGGTTTTTAAACTTAAGTGATAGTTATTAACTTATTTTTGACATAGTTTTAAATTCGCTAAACTCATCACTATTATCTACCTCAAATAATTTCTTATAACAATATGATATTATATCTCCTCTTTTTATAATTCCAATGAATATATTTGAGTCATCAACTACTGGAACGAAATTTTGTGATTTAGCAACAAGTATTAAACTTTCAATATCAGAATTAATTGATACGGGTTTATCTTTAAAATGTCTTGGTATATCCTTTATTAAAACATTTTCTGTATCCTTTAAGCTTAATTCGGAAGAATTTTTTAATTTCCAAAGAAGATCACCTTCTGTTAAAGTACCTACATATTTTCCTTTATCATCCACTAAAGGTATAGAAGTATATCTATGATATTCCATTCTCTCCATTGCTCTTCGCATAGTAGAACTAACCTTTTCAAAAATTACTTCGCTTTTAGGAGTTAGAAAAAAGGCAATGTTCATATTTTATCATCCTCCAATAAATCAATATTCAATAAGTATACTAAAAAGCTATACTTTAATTATAACATAGTTTTTAGACTAAAAGAGAGTAAAGTTTTTAATAATTTAAGAACATGTAATACTATAAATTGATTCTATAATTAATTAAACACAAAAACATATGAGCAACAAACTCTTTAGGAAATGTAATTGCTAAAGTGTTTCTAAAGGCTATTGTGGATTGAGATGTATCTAGAAGATTGCAATTTTTTAAAATTAAATAATCTTTTAGTGAAAGTTCCTTACAATTCATATTTTTTTTATATACATTTACTTTTTGTAAAATTTTATTTAAAAGTTCATCATATCTATATACAATATTTCTTTCAATTTCTAAAATTTCTGCAGTGATTTCCATAGCCATGATAATATTAACACGGCTTTTTGTTATTATGCCTGAAAAGTTTTCAATTTTTTTTATAGTTCTTAATAGTTTTAAATGATTGTATAGGGAATTATTAAAATTTAAGGAATCAGTTATAAGTTTAAACTCAATGGCATTAATATTTACTAATAATCCCTTAGGGAACTCATCTTTAAAAAAATAATAGTTTTGTCCTGTTAATTGCTTAAAAGTTTTTAATGTATCTAAATATCCTATACTTATATTTCTTTTAATTCTTTCACTATCAAAGCTAATGATTGGACCAAGATTTTCACTACATTTTATTTCTATTATAGGTATATCATTTATATTATTAATTTTTTGACTGAATCCAGGTCCATCTATATCCACTTGGATTATAGCAGAACAAGGGCTATTTAAAAGCATGCTGGTTGGAATATTATTATACATACCTCCATCAACAAAAGTGACACCATCAATAACCATATGCTTTAGGCCAGGCAGGGAGCAACTTGCCATTATATAGTCAATAATTTTTCCGTAAGGAATATCAGTCTTAAATATTTCTATAGGTTTTAGGGGATACATAGTAAGAGTAACAATACCAAAATCTATAGGTGAATTCCTTATTATATCTTCATTTAAATAGCTTTGTAGTAATCTTTTTAAAGGTGTATGATCTAAGCCTCTATTAGATATAATATTTTTCATGAATTTAGGAAGGGTTTTAAATGATAGATTTTTATCTATAGAAAAATTATCATCAATATTGAAGCAAGTTGAAAAATCTATTGATAGCCATAACGCTTCTAAATCATTATAATTATTGCTACATATGAAAGCACTATTAATAGCTCCAATAGAAGTTCCAACTACGGAAGATATATCTATATTTAATTCTATTAAAGCTTTCCACACTCCAACTTCATAAGCACCCCTAGAACCACCACCACCTAATACTAATCCATAACTATTCAAGCGTTGTAACACCCCTTTGGTAAGCAAAATTAACTTAATTGTAATTCTACTTAATATTATATTATACTAAATGAGTTAAATTTGATAATTATTATATTGATTATATTATATATACTAATAATTACTATTTATACGTTGAACTTTTATGTAAAAAACTATATAATTAGTATATACTAACAATAGAATTATAGTATAGTAAACTATTTTAGATGATATAATTTAAAAATGTCGGAAGATTTCAATAATAACCAATATGAGAAGGAGATTAGTTATGGAAATAAGTTTAAATTTAATAGAAGAAGCAGTTAAATCCAATAGTATTGAGGAAGTTAGAAAAGCATTAATTGAATACATAAGAGTTGAGCCGGAAAATTCAGAAAAAATTATAAATGCATTAAATTATGCTAAAGAAAACATTAAGGGATTATTTGAAATTCATGATGGAGCAAAACTAGAAGAGGATAATAAGTGGACTAAAGAATATTTTTTGAAAACTCTTCAAGATTTATCAAATAACTTTTCAGAAGAAAGATTTAACCATTTGTGCTTAGTAGGAGCTTTTATATATCCAAATGAAGATATTATAGAACAGGATACAGTTATAATTAACAATGTGAAACCTATTTCAGACGCTGAAATTAAATTTGAAAAAGTAAAGTCTGCTCTTGCATTAGGAACTGGACTTTTAATAGGATACATCATTGGTAAAAAGATTAATAAAAAAAGATAATATATATTAAAATGCCCTATTAGTATTTTATTGAATTAATACTAATAGGGCATTTTAATGTTTTTAGGAATTATAATGTATTGAAATTATTTTACAATTTTTATTGAAAACGACCACTATATAATTCATATCTTTCAATATCTTTCAATATGATTAATATGTTTTTGATAATCTTTATTCATTAAATTTATAGTAGTATAACTTTCGCGATTAATAAAATTAGGATCTGATATTAATTTACAACCTAAATTTAGTAAATTATTTGCAGCTTCACAAGTTTTTTTTAAAAGCTCTTTCTCAATAACTGTAGCATCAATATTAATATATGAATTCATATTAACACAATTATCAATTTCTATAGGATTACCACCTAAATCAGTTATTATATTACATATTCTATATGAATGTTTTTGGTAGTCATTTCGAACTTTAGATATTTGAGAAATAACATCTTCGTTTTTAGAGTGCTTTATATAATCTTCAAAAATGTTTATATCAATATATATGCCTTGTAATAATTCATTTAAACTATTAACTATATATTTTTTATCCAAGAAAATCAACTCCTTGCAATAATATTCATTATATTATTGCCTAAGTGGTATTGACATTATTCATATTAGAAAATATTATAAAAGGATAAAAAGGCCATTTAATATATGACCTTTTCAAAGCATACTAGGATTTGATAACTGGTTTGTCTAGTTTTTCTAGGTCTTCTAGTTTTTCCATTGAGAATCCTGTGTATCCATAAACTATTGATATTATAGGATTTATATAGTTCAAGAAGCAGAATGGTGCATATAAGAAACAAGAAACACCAAGAGTAGTAGACATAAATGCTCCACAGGTGTTCCATGGAATAAATGGTGATGTTAGTGTTCCAGAATCTTCTAGAGCTCTAGATAAATTCTTAGGTGCTAAGCCGCGTTTAGCATATTCATCTTTATACATTCTACCTGAAATAACTATAGATAAATATTGGTCTCCAGCTAATATATTAATAACTATGCAAGAGATTATAGTGATTAGTACAAGAGAACCTGTGTTAACTGCTAACTTAAGCAATTTTTCAGCAATTACATTTAAGAATCCCGCTTTCTCCATTACACCACCAAAGGTCATCGCACACATAATCAAAGAAACTGTATACATCATACCTTGTAGTCCACCACGGGTTAATAGTTCATCTACCACTTCAATTCCAGTTTCACTTACATATCCATCATTTAAAACATTAACTATATCGCCATAGTTAGCGCCTTGTACTAAAACTGCTAAAAGTACACCTGTAGCAACACCTATTAGTAGTCCAGGAATTGCAGGCATTTTTTTAATTACAAGTATTATTACTATTATTGGAGGTAGTAATAGAATAGGGTTAATTGCCCCAGAAGCTTTTAAACCATCAAATATTATATTCAGTTTTGAAACATCTAATTCTTGACCTGCATATTTCATTCCAAGGATAGCGAATAATATAAGAGAAATTATTAAACTTGGTGTTGTAGTATAAAACATATGCTTAATGTGATCAAATAAATTAGAACCAGCCATGGCAGGAGCTAAGTTAGTTGTATCAGAAAGCGGTGACATTTTATCTCCAAAATATGCACCAGATATAATAGCACCAGCTATCATTGGAGTAGGAATACCTAATCCTATACCAACACCCATAAGTGCTATACCTACAGTACCAGCAGTTGTCCATGAACTTCCAGTAGCTAATGAAACTATAGCACATATTATACATGTAGCTACTAAGAATATACCAGGAGATAAAATTTTAAGTCCGTAATAAATCATTGTTGGTACAGTACCACTTAATATCCAAGCACCAATTAAAACTCCAATTATCATAAGTATTATAATTGCTTGCATTGACATTTGGATAGTGTCGATAAATCCTTTTTCGAGATCTTCCCATTTAAATCCAATACACAAAGCTGTAATAGTTGCAGCTGCAGCTGCAATTATTAAAGGAATATGTGGACTTGATTCATAGAATATAATTGCAATAGATAGAGAAATAATGAGAACTAAAATAGGTATAAGAGCTTGCCAAACTTTTGGCTTTCTAGGGGGGGAAGCTATCTTACTAGATTTTTGTTTTTTTTCTTTCATTAACAACACACTCCTATATTAAATTCCAATTTAAGTAATTAAATAAATTATATATCAGTATAATTATAATTGCAATACTATTCAGAAAATTTATAAATTAAAAAGTCATATTTAATATTATGCATTTTTATGAAAAATAATTGATATAAACAGCTATTGTAGTTAGTTTGTGAAATTTGATAAATTATTATATTCATTTTATTAAAATAAAAAAAGAGTACAAAAAAACTTTGTACCCCAAGTTATTATAAATGTTATAATTATACATTTATATATTAATTGATTTATAGGCTGTAAGAAATTTATTTATATCATCTTCGCTATGAGAAATTGATAGGAACATTGCTTCAAATTGTGATGGTGGTAAATTAATTCCTTTGTCTAACATATGCATAAAATATTTTCTAAATATGTTTGTATTACAACTTTTAGCATCTTCGTAATTATTAATTTCATTTAAATCTGTAAAAAATACAGTCATCATCCCACCAACTCTATTAATTACTACATTTATATTTTTTTCTTTTGAAATTTCTTTAATACCATTTTCTAATTTTGTTCCTATGGTTTCTAGATGGGTATATATATCTTGTTTTTCGTATAATTCTTTAACAGTTGCTATTCCAGCAGCCATAACAAGAGGATTACCTGACATGGTTCCTGCCTGATATACAGGTCCTAATGGAGCAAGGAGTTCCATAATTTCACGTCTTCCGCCATAAGCACCACAAGGTAAGCCGCCTCCAATAATCTTACCATAAGTGATAAGATCTGGTTTAACATTTTGGAATAGCTCTCTTGCACCTTTATATGCAATTCTGAAACCACACATTACTTCATCAAATATTAATAAAGTACCATTATCTTTACAAAGTTTATCTAAGTTCTCCATAAACTCCATAGAAGGTTTAACAACTCCCATGTTTCCAGCAATAGGTTCAATAATAACACAAGCTATATCATTACTATAAGCAGTAAATATTTCTTTTAAATTATCTATATCGTTATAATTAGCAACAATTGTATGCTCTATGTGTTCTTTAGGTATACCAGCGCTGCCAGGTATGCCACAAGTCATAACACCAGAACCTGCACTTACTAAAAATCCATCATAATGGCCGTGATAACAACCAGCAAATTTAACAATTTTATTTCTCTTAGTATAGCCTCTGGCTAATTTAATTGCACTCATAGTAGCTTCAGTACCAGAGTTAACCATTCTAATCATATCAATTGAGGCAGTTTCACATAAAAGTTTTGCTAAATCTAATTCTAATTTTGTTGGTGCACCAAAGGCTATAGCTGTTTCTGAAGTATTTTTTATAGCATCAACAACTGTGGAGTTACAATGCCCTAAAATCATAGGTCCCCAAGCTCCAACAAAATCTATGTATTCTTTATTTTCTTCGTCATATATTTTAGAACCCATACCAGATTTTATAATAGGAGGGGTGATACCCATATCCTTAAGTGCTCTTACTGGACTATTAACTCCTCCGGGAATATACTTTTTGCTTTCTTCAAATATAGTTTTATTGTTCATTAAGCTCTTCCTCCTAATTAATTTTATTTAGAAAAATACGTTCAATTAACTCATAGGCGTCCTTATTATTTCCTTTTAAAGTTTCTTCTTTTAACACTTCAATGGCACGATTTATATATGTGTTAGCACTACTTTTTAAAAGGGTAGCTACAAGCTTGTCATTATCTTTAGTGTACTTTTTATTTTTAAAAGTTTTAAGATTATTTTCCACAAGTAATTTACCTTCTTCTTTTACATCTTTAATTATACCACTTAAGGACATTAACTTTAAAAAATTATTATATTCATCATAGTATTTCTTTATTATATATTTATTTGAATTCATAATATTTCTTCGCTGAATCTTATTTTCTTTATCTACATTTTGAAGATTATCTAAATTAAATAAACATATATTTTTTAATTCACTACAAGAATCTTCAACATTAATTGGTAAGGAAAGATCAAAAATTAAAATTGGTTGTGAAGGGAGATCTTTCTTTAGTACAATTGGAGTAGGGGAAGAAGTACAGCATATTAAAGCATCTATATATTTATAAGTATCTACCATATTATCAATGGGTATAATTTCAATCTTTTTATTTTCCATTAATTTTATATTTTTTATTATAGTACTATGATTAATAACCTTATCTGTATTTCTTACTACAATATATATTTTATCTAAGATATCTTGTTTTCCTATAAGATAATTTAAAGTTAATTGAGCCATTTTACCAAAACCTAATATTAATATATTTTTACAATCTTGGTCTATAGCTTTTTTAGCAGCAATAGATGAATAGGACACAGGTGTCTTATATAGTTTACTTTCAGTTTTAAACTCTTTACCACAACTAATAGCCATTGTAAATAGCTTATCAAAAGAAGCTTTTATAACTTTTAACTCTTTACTTTTTAAGTAGGCATCCTTTACTTGACCTAAGATTTGATCTTCACCTAAAATTTTTGAATGAAACCCACAACTAACTTCCAGTAAGTGAGTTATAGCCTTGCTATCATTAGAGTAAAATATATATTTAATAAACTCTTCATCCCAATTAAGTGTATTGAATACTTCTTGTATTATGATATTTTGAGATAGGGAAGATTTTAAGTATATTTCTGTTCTATTACAGGTATTAATTATAACAACTTCTTCGCATAGAGTTTCTTTCATTTTTAGTAATATTCCATCTATATTATCTTGGGATATTGCTAGTTTAGCTCTTAAAATTAAGTCAAGTTCTTTCTTTATTCCAATTAAATGAATCATCTTTACCCCCAAATCTATGAAATTACTAAATTTTATTTAATCAAATTTAAAACCCACTACAAGTGGGCACATTATAACTCATATATTGTAACATGAAAATTATACTATATGAAAATTTTTTTGACAATGATAAAATAGGATAATAAAATTGTATTGTATAGATTACTAATTTCTAACAAATAAAAGGTGAGGTAACACTATGAAAAAGTTTATTCTAAATGTACTTATTTCTATTACAGGTTTTGTTTTAATTATTCTTATTTCTACTTTAATAGTAACAAGCATTAAACCTATTTATACTTACAGTATTAATAAATTTAATATGGAAGAGAGAACAAGCTTATCTATTGAGGAGATGAAAAAAAATTATTCTTATGTAATAGATTATTTGTTATATAATAACAACGACAAATTTGAACTACCATCTTTAGAATCATCAGAGGCTGGTGCTTTTCATTTTAAAGAAGTAAAGGAATTATTTAAACTAGCTAAGATTACTATATTAAGTTTAATAATTACGTTAGCCATATTGTCTGTACTGTATACTAGCAGTTATAAGAGCTATATTTATATAAAATATATTTCAATTATATCAATTATAACTCCGGTTACAATCTCAATAGTTGTAAGTATTAACTTTAATTTTTTCTTTACAATATTCCATAAAATTTTTTTTAATAATGATAAATGGATTTTTGATCCCAACACAGATCCTATTATAAACATACTACCTGAAGAGTTTTTTGCATTATGTGCTGGTACTATTGGAATTCTTTGCATAGTCATTGGAATAGTATTATTATATGTGTCATATTACAATTATAATAAAAAGAATTTAAAAAGATATTAGAAAAAATCTAATATCTTTTTGAAATTAAAGATAATTTACATTAACTTTTTTACCTAATGCAGTTAGTAATCTGGCTATGTCTTTAACAATCTTAATTTTTAAATTAAATTCATCTGGAAAAGATGGATTTTGATGAGCTGGATTAACTGCTTGCCCTATATATATATCTATGGATGTACCTTCATTAATTAACATATTAGTAATTCTAGAGGCTCCATCAGAGCCATTTGTAGCGCAGGGTATAGCATTGTTTTTAATGGAATTTAGATAATTTTTTAATAATTCCTTTACTTTATTTAAAGTTAGTATACCTTCTGTAACCAAGTCTATCCCTTTCATAAATCCCATAGGCGGGACTTCTGAAGTATAATGCTTTAAGTCTATCTCTATCGGGGTGTGTAATGCATTAGATATTATATTTGCAGTAGTGCCACCACATACAATTTTTTTACCTGTAGCATTTTTCACAAGATTTATAAGAATATCATCATCATCCTTATTTTTAGGCGGCCCTGTAAAGAGAGATATGTTTTGTTCCTTTCTTATCTTAATAGTTACTACTGTTGTATCATCCCCAGGTTTATTATCATATAAGTCTTTACAAACTTCTAATAATTGTCTACATATGTTTTGAGCAATCACCTCTTTATGGAGTACATTAGTTAGATATCTATTTATATGAGGCCATTCCCAACCTAAATTTAAGAGTCCTCCTACACCAGCATGTACAACTCCGTCACTTATAATAACTAGAGCATCAGATTCATTCATATAAAATCTACTTTCAAAAATAACTTTACCATTCACTATACGTCGATTCTTCTTGATGTCACAACTTCGATTATTTCTAAAAAGAAAAACAGGTGGATTATCATACTCTACCATATATACCTCGCCACTGTTTTTAATTTTCACAATTGTAAAAGTGGAGTAGGCTAACTTTCTAACTTGACATTCAGGCAATGTATTAATTATAGTATCTATAGTCTCATCTATAGTAGCTCCTTCTTTTAACATAGTAACTGCAATCTTAGATGTTAAAGTTCCTAGTATATTAGCTTTAACACCACTGCCAAGACCATCTGACATCACTACAATAATTCCATCTTCTGTATTAGCAATTTCAACGTTGTCACCACAAAGTTCTTCACCGTGTTTATTCATACTCATATTAGCTACATCTAAGTAATATTTTCGCATATTAGTCTTCCTCTTCTAATACTTTTTTTAACTCTAGGATAGCAACTTTAGTTTCTGCAGTAGTTTCACCAAGTAAGCTAGCAATTTCTTGAGCAACCATCATTTGCTTGTTTATAATTGTTTGGGTAACATCAATAGATTTACGCTTCAATTCAGTCAATTCTAATTTCCTATTTTCTTCCTCAGTTATGTCTGTAAATGTTATCAATAAAGATGAGTGATTTTTAATATAAATTACACTTTTATACCCATGAAAATCTAACTTACTGTAGAAAACTTTTTTACCTAAAATATTATTTTTTGTGTCGGCTACTTTTTTAAAGTCTAAGTCGTGTATAATTTCTGTTATAGGAACTCCTATTATACTTTCTTTTTCACAGTTTAAAAACATTCTTCTTCCAGAGGGATTAATGTCTTTAATCAATAAGTTATCATCAATTATAATTAAAGCATTAGGTGAATTTTTAAATATTTCACTATTCATATTTTCTGCTAATGATCTCATATAAGGTACACACATTTCAACCTCAGACATTCCATTGTAAACAGCAATAGCCTTTTCAACACAAGTGTTGTATCCACAAGCGCTACAGTTTAATTCATCTTCTTTAGTGTATTTTCCCATTTGTTTAAGAAGAACTTTAATTTCATCGTCTTTAGGTGTTAGCATATGGATTTTTTTATTTTCAAAGTTTCTTGTAAGATTAAGATTATCTTTATTTATATTAATAACTTTTGAATTATTATTTTTGGTTTTTAAGTAATTTTGAATTCTTTGGATTCTAGTGTATACAGATTCATTATCGGATAATGTACCTGGACCGCCAAGACAACTTTCATTACAGGCACTTAATTCTATACACACATTCTTTAAAGTGTTATTTTTAAGTTCCTCTAAAATAACCTTACAATTTTCCAGACCGTGAACCCTGATTACATTTAAATCTTTTTTATCAATAGTAGGTCTTATGGCATTTAATATTCCACCAACTACAGGATAGCGATCACCTCTTGTAGTACCGCTAAAATCTACTTCTCCATCTTCTAGTTCAGAATATTCAATACCATTTTCTTTTATATAGTCGATGATTTCGTCAAAGGTTAACACAGAATCAACAAATCCTAAATTAGATTCAGATAAAGCTTCATATTTTTTAGATACACATGGACCTATAAAAACAGTATAAGGTTCATCATATCTATTTTTTATGCTTTTTCCATGGGCGACCATAGGAGAAGATACTGGTAAAACTAATGGAATTAATTCAGGATAATATTTTTCTATTAACATTACTATGGAAGGACAGCAACTTGTGATAAATTCACTATTTGAACTATTATCAATCCTACATTCATATTCTTGAGTTACTAGTTCTGCACCTATGGAGACCTCTTCAATATGAGAAAAACCTAATTTTCTTAGAGCAGTTATCAATTTAGAAGGATGAGAGAATACTCCTCTAAAAGCAGGTGCTAATTGAGCAACAACTGTTTTATTGCTATTTAATGCTGCTTTGACATCATCAATATCTGAAAGCACATGACGGGCGTTTTGAGGACATACAACTAAACAATGACCACAAAAAATACATCTATCTTCTTGGATTTTAGCTTGATCATTTAAGACTTCTATAGCTTTAACTGTACAAGTACGTACACATTTGTAGCAATTTTTACAGTTAGCGGAGGAAAAATTCATTACTTGCATAGATTCACCTTCTTAATTATATATTCTTCAAAGAATTTATCTACTTCATCTTCATTTACAGTATAAATGTTATCATCGACAGTAACACATACCGAATCAGTACAATGACCAAGACAAAATGAAGCTTTTAATTCTATTTTATCTATTAAATTATTTAATTCTATTAAGCTTTTAATTCGGTTTATAACATTGTGAGAACCCCTTACATAACAAGCACTTCCAACACAAACTTTAACAATCAAAATAAAACCCCTCCTTAATCAGTATATATGTTATATAATAAATTATAGAACTTTGGTAAAACACCGTCAATTACATATTGTTATACATTTGACAATGTTACAAAAGTAATGTAAATAATAAGTATAAAATTTATTATGGGAGGATATAAAATGAGATTAGTAGTTGTTTCTGATATTCATGGTTCTTCAAAATATACAAAAAAAGCTATAGAAGTATTTAATAGAGAACATGGTGATTATTTATTAATTCTTGGAGATATACTTTATCATGGGCCAAGAAATCCATTGCCGGAAGAATATGATCCTAAAGAGGTAGCAAAGATACTAAATGAATATAGATATAAAATAATTGCAGTACGTGGAAACTGTGATTCGGAAGTTGATCAAATGTTATTGGATTTTCCATGCATGGGAGATTATTCTGTAGTTTTATATAATAACAAAAGATTTTTTTTAACTCATGGACACATATATAATGAGAATAATATGCCTAATATATCTACAAAAGATATAATGCTACATGGTCACACACATATATTAGGTATTAATAAAAAGGATGGTATTTCTATAATTAATCCGGGTTCTATTTCTTATCCAAAGGAAAATAATCCTCATAGCTATGGAGTTGTAGATGGAGATATATTCTATATAAAAACATTAGAGGGAACTATAATTCAAGAAATAGTATTGAGCTAAATAATATTATATATATAAAAGTAGAGGGCATTAAAAAAACTTCCTCTACTTTTTAATTATTTTATCAATTATATTAGATTCAATTAATTCACTTTTACTAAATCCATTTCTAAAGTATCTCACTTGTTTATATTTAACTCCACCCATTTCAAAATCAAGGATATCAATTCTATCTCCCTTAAAAATTTCAGCTTCTTTCTTGTGTTTTAGAAATACATGAATTTCCATGTCATTCCTCCTTATAGTTATTTATTAAATAGATTATATAACAACGTAGATGATTTATTCAATAATATAGCTAAAGGAATTATTAAATTAAGTTAAATAGTATTTTAAAAAGTTAAATATATAGAAACTATTTAAGGGTGTTTTTGTACACATAAAGTCATATAATAATATATAATTAAAAAATTTCAAGAATAATTAAAAAATTGAGTAGGTTAACATGAAAATAAATGTTATAATGATATGTAAAGGTTCTGGTGGTTATATTGTTGCTATCTGTGCTGCAAAACTAAGTACTAAAGCTTTACTAACGTAAAAGAACAAACTTGTTAAAAAGCTATTCACATGGTTCCACCAAAAACAACTAATTTTAATTGCAGGAGGAGTATGTATGAACTTAGAACATGTTAAAAACATTGATTCGGAAATTTATGAAGCAATTTGTCTTGAGACTGCTAGGCAGGAAAGTAAAATTGAACTTATCGCTTCAGAAAACTTTACAAGTGAGGCTGTAAGAGAGGCTATGGGGTCCACGCTTACAAATAAATATGCAGAAGGATATCCAGGAAAAAGATATTATGGTGGTTGCGAATGTGTAGACGTTGCTGAAAATATCGCTAGGGATAGAATGTGTAAACTATTCGGTGCAGACCATGCCAATGTTCAACCACATTCAGGTTCTCAAGCTAATATGGCAGTTTATATGAGTGTATTAGAACCATCAGATAAAGTATTAGGAATGAATCTATCTGATGGTGGACACTTAACCCATGGAAGTCCAGTTAACTTTTCAGGAAAGTTATATAAATTTATATCTTATGGAGTAGGTGAAGATGGATTTATAGATTATGATGCATTAAGAACTGTAGCTTTAGAGGAAAAGCCTAAAATGATAGTTGCAGGAGCTAGTGCTTACCCAAGAATAATAGAATTTGATAAAATAAGATCAATTTGTGATGAGATAGGTGCATATATGATGGTAGATATGGCTCATATAGCTGGACTTATTGCGGCAGGTGTACATCCTAACCCAGCACCATATGCAGACTTTATTACAACAACAACTCATAAAACTTTAAGAGGACCAAGGGGTGGGGCAATACTTTGTAAAGAAAAGTATGCAAAACTAGTAGATAAAACTATATTCCCTGGAATACAGGGTGGTCCATTAATGCATACTATTGCAGCTAAAGCTATTTGCTTTAAAGAAGCTCTAGACCCATCTTTCAAAGAGTATCAGCAAAAAGTTTTAGAAAATGCTAAAGCTCTTGCAAGTGCATTAAAAGAAAGAGGATTTAAATTAGTGTCTGATGGTACCGATAATCATTTAATTCTTGTGGATTTAAGAAATAAAGATATTACAGGAAAAGCAGCGGAGCATCTATTAGACGAAGTTGGAATCACAGTAAATAAAAATACAATACCTTTTGAATCCCAAAGCCCATTTGTAACCAGTGGTATTAGAATAGGTACTCCTGCTACTACTACTAGAGGATTTGGAAAAGAAGAAATGATTGAAATTGCTGATATAATGAGTTTGGCAATTGATAATAGGGATGGTGATTTATCACTTGCTAAGGAAAGAGTTAAAGCTCTTTGCAATAAAATTCCATTATATAAGTAAAATATTTGTAATAACTAAGGACCTAGCATTTTCACTGCTAGGTCTTTACATTTTTTGTAGAGTATAAAAATGAATGCAAAGTAAAATTTACATTATATTGACTTATGTGTTTAAACCTCTTATAATTATGGGTGAAAATTAAATAGTATTTTAGGTGCTTTTTAAAAGTGAAAAGGGAATATGGTTAAAATCCATAGCAGCCCCCGCTACTGTAAATGATGACGACCCTCAAATACCACTCTTAATAGGGGAAGGTGAGGTTAGAGTGATTCATAAGCCAGGAGACCTGCCTAAATATGAGCTTTCGGAGGGAAATGAGCTATTTTAGTGACTAAGTTAATATGTATAAGTAAAATTAAAGATTTTGGTAAGTTTATCTTACTTAGATTTAAACTTATATTTTTTATTTTACTAAGATGGTAATTTTAATTATTTGGCAAGGGAGCTTTTCTTCCTTGCTTTTTTATTTTATTTAAATTGAAACTCGACTCACTGCGTTCGCTGAGTAAGTGATTCACCCCAAATCAAAGATTTGGGTTCTCTACTTAATAGAAAGAAGGTATTGTAAATGGCTAAAATAATGATTCAAGGTACAGCTTCTTCTGTAGGAAAAAGTATACTAGTTACTGCATTATGTAGAATATTTAAACAAGATGGATATTCGGTATGTCCATATAAGTCACAAAATATGTCTCTTAATTCATATATAACTTTGGATGGAAAAGAGATGGGGCGTGCTCAAGTTTTGCAAGCTTATGCTGCGGGACTTGAACCGGAGGTATATATGAATCCTATTCTACTAAAACCTACTACAGATAAAAATTGTCAAATAATTTTTAATGGAGAAGTTTATGGTTACTCCAATGCAAAAGAATATCACAATTTAAAAGTTAAATTTAAAGATGATTTAAAGTCTGCTTTTGAAAAATTAGAAAATCAATTTGATATTATTGTTATGGAAGGGGCGGGAAGTCCAGCAGAAATAAACTTAAGAGACAACGATATTGTTAACATGGGGATGGCTGAACTAATAGATGCACCTGTTTTACTTGTAGGTGATATCGATAAGGGAGGCGTATTTGCTTCTTTACTAGGTACTATTATGCTCCTTAGTGATAGTGAGAAGGACAGAGTTAAGGGAACTATTATAAATAAGTTTAGAGGAGATATATCCTTACTTAAACCTGGAGTAGATAGTTTAGAGGAGTTAACTCATAGGGATTGCTTAGGGGTTGTTCCATATTTTAAATTAGACTTAGAGGATGAAGATGGAGCTGTTGACCTTAATAAAAATATCACAGATAAAATTGATATAGCTATTATAAGGTTACCGCATATATCAAACTTTACTGATTTTGATGCGTTATCTATAGAACCAGATGTTTCTGTAAGATATGTGGAAACTGTAGCTGAATTTAAAACTCCTGATTTAGTTATAATTCCTGGAACTAAAAATACCCTAGGGGATTTAGAATATTTAAAAAAATCAGGTTTATATAACAAAATTAGAGAATATGAAGTTAATGGAAAAATTATAGGTATTTGTGGAGGATATCAAATGCTAGGGAAGGTATTAGAGGATCCTTATGGAGTTGAAACTACACTAGAGTCTATGGAAGGATTAGATATTTTACCTATAAAAACAGTTTTTGAAGAGAAAAAGATTACTACTAGAGTTAATGGTATCATAGCAAAGGATTTAATAAACAATGATACACCTTTAAGTATTTATGGATATGAAATACACATGGGAAAAACTACGCTTTTGGATGAAGGTAAAAGCCTTATTAACATAAATAAGAGCAATAATGAAGAAGCCAATCATTTAGATGGAGTAGTAAATAATAAAGGAAATGTTATGGGAACGTATATTCATGGTATTTTTGATGGGGTTGAGTTTAGACAACACATTATTAATGGATTAAGAAGAGACAAGGGAATTGAAGAGAAGGTTTCTATGCCTTATGAGCACTTAAGAGAAAAGGAGTTAGATAAACTAGCTGACCTTGTAAGAGCTTCTATAGATATGAATAAAATATATAAAATAATGGGCTTAAATAGATAGTGGGAGAAGTTATCATGATTAATTTTCATATATCCTTAAATATACTTTGTGTATCTTTAGCAGTTATTTTAGACTTTATTTTAGGTGATCCTAATTGGCTACCACATCCGATTATATATATAGGAAAACTAATTGGAGCTATAGAAAAGTGGCTAAGAAAATATTTCCCTAATAATATTAAATTGAAGTGGGCTTCTTTATTTATGGTGTTTATGGTTTGTATAATTACATACACTATTCCATATTTATTACTTAAGCTATCTATAATAAATAATATTGTTTTTATAGTAGTTAATACTTTAATGATATGGACAACGCTTGCTGCTAAGAGTCTTCATGTAGCCGGAATTCAGGTCTATAATGCTCTTGTTCATGATGATATAAAAGAAGCTAGAGTTAAGCTTTCGTATATTGTAGGTCGAGATACAACTTCTTTAAGTAAGGATGAAATAATTAGAGGTGATGTAGAAACTATAGCAGAAAATACTTCTGATGGTATAATTGCACCTATAATTTATGCCATCATAGGAGGGGCACCCCTTGCTATGATGTATAAAGGAATTAACACTATGGATTCTATGGTAGGATACTTAAATGAAAAATATAAGAATGTAGGTTTTTTCCCAGCAAATGTTGATGATATATTTAATTTTATTCCTGCTAGACTAACTGGAGTATTAATGTGTCTTACAGCATGGGTAGTTAAGGGAAGGATAATTGAATCCTTTAAGATTATGATTAGAGACAGAAAGAATCATAAAAGTCCTAATTGTGCATATCCTGAGGGAGCTACTGCTGGAGCCTTATCTATTCAATTAGGTGGTGCTAATACCTACTTTGGAGAAATAGTAGAAAAACCAACTATTGGAGATGATACAGAAGCTTTAAGTTATAGGCACATTAAGAAATCTATAATACTAATGTATAGTAGTGAAATTTTACTAATAATATTAAGTTTAGCATCTGTAATTATACTTTAGTTAAAGGTGAGTGTTTATATATACTTGCACATATTAAGATGAAAGGTGGTATATATATTTTGAAACATGGAGGAGATATATATACTGAAGGTACTTTAATTGGAAGAAAACTTTTAGACTTTAGCTCAAATGTAAATCCTATATCCATATCTAAGGATTTCAAGGAAAATATAGGAGAAGCTTTAGAAAAGGTACCTCTGTATCCAGATATAAAATATAGAGAATTAAAAAATAACCTATTAAATTATTTATTTAAAAGTAATGAGTACTTTAATGGAAATGCCTATGGTAAAGAGCAGTTTAATAGCATAGGTATCGAAAATATTATAGTAGGAAATGGAGCAGCTGAAATTTTAGATTTAGTTATAAGCTACTTGAATTCTATAACTATAGTTGTTCCTTCCTTTGTAGAATACGAAGATTTTAGTAAAAAACATAAATTGAATATCAATTATTCTTTTTTAAATGAGTTTATGGAATATGATTATGAAGATATTTTCACACAGATACAAAATACTGAGGGGTTAATAATGGCTAATCCCAATAATCCAAATGGTTGTATTATTGATCATTGTAAATTTAAAAACATATTAGATTATTGTGAAGCTCATAATAAATTAGTGATTATTGATGAAGCATTTATAGAGTTTGTATTAGATAATAATAAGAGTATAATTAACTATATACATAATTATAGTTGTATTGTAATTGTTAGAGCTATAACAAAATTTTTCTCCATGGCAGGAGTTCGTTTGGGCTATGCTATAAGTAGAAATAATAAATTACTAGATTTCATTATTAGTAATCAAAATCCTTGGACAGTGAATTGTTTTGCAGAAGTTGCTGCTAAGTATGCATTATTTGATGAAAAGTTTATAGATGAAAGTAAAAACTGGTTGATATCCGAAAGAACATTTATGAAAAAATCTTTGAATCATATAAAGATTATACAAAAGGTGTATGAAAGCAAGGCTAATTATTTTCTTTGTAAGATAAAAGGAATTACAAGCTCAGAACTTTTAAAACAGCTTATGGAAAAGGGTATTTTAATTAGAAATTGTAATAACTATACTGGTCTTAATGATAGTTTTGTAAGGATAGCTATAAAAACTAGAGATATGAATGAAACTATTATAAAAGTTTTAAGTGAAATTAGTAGCTAAATAAATATTAAAATAAAGGATAGGGTTCTCATGGATAGTTTTAATGATTCCGTATTTATTTCATTGAATGGTATGAATACTAAAGTTTTAATATTAGGAGGAGGAAAAAGTGCTTTAATAAAAGCTAAAACTCTTTTAAATAGTAGGTTTGTGGTTCATTGCATCTCGGAACAATTTACAGATGAATTTAAATTGTTAGATGGTGCTTATGATAATTTGAAACTTCTGGATATAACTTTTACTAATGAGTTATTGGAGGATTATCATTTAATTATAATTTGCACAAATGATTCTAGTTTCAACGAAAATATTAGGAATATATGCAACAGTAAAAATAAAATTTTTATTGATACTACCTTTCCGGAGAATTCTAAAGCTGTTCTTTGTGCTACAGGAAGAAGTGAAAATATTGCTTTGGGGCTTCGAATTAAAGGGAAAAATCCTAAAGCATCGGTATTTTTATGCAATAAGGCAAAGGAGTATCTTCAGAGCTTTGACAATTATATAGAATTTATAACTCATATTAGAAATAATGTAACAACTTTAAGTAATAAAAGTGAAATTCTAAATTTTATATGTTCTGAAGATTTTCTTTTCTTCTTTAACCATGGATACCATATTGGGATTTTGCAATTATTTTATTCAGATTTAATAAATGAATGGGTATAGATTTAAATTATACAATGAATGGAGGAGTAGAATTGAATTTAAAATTAGCTACACGAAAAAGTAAGCTTGCTCAAGTTCAAACTGATTATGTAATGGATTTGGTTGAAGAGCTACATAATATAAAATGTGAAAAGGTTCTTACAGATACTTTAGGAGATAAAAGACTTGATGTAACGTTAGATAAAATAGGTGGAAAGGGAGTCTTTATAAAAGAGTTAGAAAAATTAATGATTGATGGAAAAGCACATGGAGGAGTCCATAGTATGAAGGATGTACCCTATGAGCTACCAGATGGTTTCTCTATTGCTGCTACGCCAATAAGGGAAGATGTAAGGGATGCCTTTGTTTCTATGAATGGTGTTTCATTTTTTAATTTACCTAAGGGGGCTAGAGTTGGTACTAGTAGTAAAAGAAGAAGTGAGCAAATTCTCCTTTTAAGACCAGACATTGAAATAGTTCCTGTAAGAGGTAATGTTCAAACAAGAATTGACAAGATTGAAAATGAAAACTTAGACGGAATAGTATTAGCAGCTGCTGGATTAAAGAGATTGGGATTAGAAGGAATTATTACTAATTATTTTGAAACAAATGAAATAATTCCTGCTATTGCACAAGGAGCTTTAGGTATAGAAATTCATGAGAGTTGTGAGTATGCAGATGAATTAAGGGCTCTAGATAATGAGGAAGTTAGAATTTGTGTAGAAGCTGAAAGAAGTTTTATGAGAGAGTTAAAAGGTGATTGTCATTCTACTATTGGTGCATATGCTTCTATAGAAGATGATGTAATGACTATTATGGGTATATATGAAGTCAATGGTAATTTAGTAAAAGACACTATAATAGGAAATAAGGAAGAATATTTAAACTTAGGAAAAAAATTATCACAAGTTATCTTAAATAAGTAGATATTTAATAGGAGGATTTATGGGAAAGGTTTATTTAATTGGAGGTGGCCCAGGATCACCAGACTTAATAACATTAAGAGCTATAAAGGTTTTAAGAGAATGTACAGCTATACTTTATGACAGATTATCTGGTTCTGAAATATTAAAATATGTAAATAGAGATGCAAAACTTTATTATTGTGGAAAAGAGCCAGGATGTCACTATAAAACTCAGGAAGAGATTAATGATACCTTAGTTAAATTAGCAAAAGAAGGACATATTGTTGGAAGAATTAAAGGTGGAGATCCATACATATTTGGTCGTGGTGGTGAAGAAGCTTTAGCTCTAATAGATGAAGATATTGATTTTGAAGTAGTGCCAGGTATAACTTCACCTATTGCAGCACTCAATTATGGTGGCATACCTGTAACTCATAGGAAAATTGCCCAAAGTTTTCATGTCTTTACTGCTAAAAGTGCAGCTGGTTTAAACTTAGATTTTGAAACTATAGCTAAATTAAAGGGTACTTTAATTTTTATGATGGGTTATGAACAATTAGGAGGCATTTGCAACGGTCTTATTACTGCTGGATTAGGAGAAGAAACTCCGGTAGCTCTTGTAATGAGTGGAACTACCTCTAATCAAAAGAAAGCAGTAGGAACTTTAAAAGATATAACTGAAATAGCAAAGGAAAAGGGCATATCAAATCCATCTATCATTGTAGTGGGAGAAGTAGTCAAATTCAATGATAAGTTGAATTGGTTTGAGAAGTTACCTCTATTCGGAAGAAATATTTGCATAACTAGGAGTAAAGCTCAAAGCAGGGAAATTGGCGATGAATTATCTAAATTAGGAGCTTCAGTTACAGAAATAAATTCTATTGCAATAGAACCTAATCCTGAAAGTATTAAAGCTATTGAAAATAAATTAGAAGACTATAAGTATATATTATTAACTAGTATTAATGGAGTTGAAATGCTATTTAATGCATTATACCATAACAGTATAGATATAAGAAAAATTAAAGGTGAGTTTGTTTCTATAGGAGATGCTACTACTAAAGCTTTAAAAGCTAAGGGAATAATTCCAACTTTAACAGCAGAGGAATTTACAGGTGAAGGTTTATTTAAAGCTATAGAACTAAAGGTTTCATCAGGAGATAAAATATTAATTCCACGCTCAAAAAAGGGGAGAGACTATATTGTAAGTGAACTTCGAAATATTGGAGCTGAGGTAGATGATATACCAGTATATGACACAGTTATTGGTGAAAATCCTAATATAGTTTCTTTTGATAATTGTGATACAGTTGTATTTACTAGTCCTAGCACCGTAGAAAATATGATTACTTTAGTTGGAATAGATAAGGTAAAAGAAAAATCAATTATATCAATAGGGCCTATTACTTCAAAGGCTTTAAATATTCATCAATTATCCTATACACAATGTGATAAAATTGGAACTCAAGGTATTATAGATACCTTAATAAAATAAATTTTTTTAAAGACTGAAAGGTAGGTGTATCATGGTCTTGCATTAATAGGCCATGTTTATTATGTTCAAAAGATATAGAAGATTAAGAGAAACTAGTGCAATAAGAGATATGGTACGTGAAACTATTTTAAATAGTAATGATTTTATATACCCAATTTTTGTGGTTGAAGGAGAAAATATTAAAGAAGAGATTCCATCTCTGGTAGGGAATTACCACTGGTCTTTAGATAGATTACCAGAAGTTATAGATGAAGTTATTGCTACAGGAGTAAAAGGTATAATCTTATTTGGACTTCCGGATGAGAAGGATGCAATTGCTTCTTCAGCTTTCTGTGAAGAGGGTATAGTTCAAAGAGCAATAAGAAAAGTCAAAGAAATCTCTAAGGAATTATTTGTTATTACCGATGTATGCATGTGTCAATATACTTCTCATGGTCATTGTGGAGTTATTAAAAATGAGAGAGTAGATAATGATGAAACCTTAAAGTACTTAGCTAAGATTGCACTTTCGCATGCTAAAGCTGGAGCTGACATGATTGCACCTTCAGATATGATGGATGGTAGAGTTAAAGCCATAAGAGATATCTTAGATGAAAACGGATTTAAGCATATATCTATAATGAGTTATAGTGCAAAATATAGTTCTGCTATGTATGGTCCTTTTAGAGCAGCTGCAAATTCAGCTCCTCAATTTGGAGATAGAAGCAGCTATCAAATGGATCCTGCTAATGGTAAGGAAGCTATGAGAGAAATCGCAGCTGATATTGAAGAAGGTGCTGATATAGTAATGGTTAAACCAGCTATATTATATTTAGACATAATAAAAGAGGCAAGTATGACTTTTAATATGCCTATAGCTGCCTACAATGTCAGTGGAGAATATGCTATGATAAAAAATGCAGGAGAAAATGGATTAATTGATGAAAAAAGAGCTGCTCTTGAAATGTTAATTTCAATAAAAAGAGCTGGTGCTAAATTAATTATCACTTACTATGCATTAGAAGCAAGTAAATGGATTAAAGAATAAATAGATTTAACATAAAAACTCATTGTAATAAAGCAATGAGTTTTTTTATACCACAATAATTAGAAATGAGAATTTAGATATTTGGTATAATGAATAATTTTAAAACAAAATTCATATTTATAAATTATATCATTGATTGTATAAAATTTTAGCAGTATAATAGGTTTGGATGTTTATTAGTAGAAAATAGGGGTGAATATGGATGAATGTTAAAGAAAAAATTGAAAGCCTAAGAAGGGCTATGAAGGAAAATCAATTATCAGCTTACATTATTCCTAGTTTTGATTCTCATCAAAGTGAATATGTAGCTGAATACTTCAAAGCTAGAGCATGGATTTCTGGCTTTACAGGTTCAGCAGGAACTGTAGTGGTAACTCTTAATAGAGCAATACTATGGGCAGATGGTCGTTATTATATTCAAGCTGAAAAGCAACTATCTGGTACAGGAATAGAGCTTTTTAAAATGGGACAACCTAAGGTTCCTACCTTCACAGAATTTCTAAAAAGAGAGCTTAATCCAGGAGATATAGTTGGTTTTGATGGTTCTGTAATGCCTATTGGAATATATAAAACTATGACAGAAACATTTAAAAGCAGAAAAATAAAAATAAATCCAGAAAATGATTTAATATCTCCAATTTGGAGTGATAGGCCAGCTATGCCTAATACAAAGGTGTTTCTTCATGATGTTAAATTTGCAGGTAAATCAGCATCAGAAAAACTTGCTATTATTCGTGAAAAGATGAAGGAAATAGGGGCTGAATATTACGTATTAAGTTCCTTAGATGATATCGCTTGGACATTAAATATTAGGGGAAATGATGTAGAAAGCAGTCCTGTAACAATATCTTATTTATTAATTAGCATGGATTGTGTTAAGTTTTTCATAGATAATAATAAATTAACTGATGAAGTTATAACCAATCTAAAGGCTTCTTCTGTTGATATATTAAAGTATAATGAGATATTCAATAACTTAAAAGAACTTAAAGATACATCTATATTATTTGATCCAAATAAAACTAATGTGAAAATTCTTACCTCATTAAATGAATCTATTTCTAAAATCGAAAAAAGAAATATAACTACAGATTTAAAAGCAATAAAGAGTGAAGTTGAAAGAAGTAACTTTAGAAACTGTACTATAAAAGATGGAGTTGCTATGGTTAAGTTCATAAAGTACTTAAAAGAAAATGTAGATAAAGAAGAAATATCTGAGATGTCAGCCGC
Source organism: Clostridium sp. UBA4395 (assembly GCF_002390995.1). Taxonomy (NCBI): domain Bacteria; kingdom Bacillati; phylum Bacillota; class Clostridia; order Eubacteriales; family Clostridiaceae; genus Clostridium; species Clostridium sp. UBA4395. Next base: position 85,696 of record NZ_DGRF01000018.1, on the reverse strand, counting down.
AGATACACTAATTAAATTAAGAAGTGAACAAGAGTATTTTGTTGAACCAAGTTTTTCAACTATAGCTGCATATAAAGAACATGCTGCTATGATGCACTATTCTGCTACGCCAGAAAGTAATTATACTTTAAAATCAGAAGGGTTATTCTTAGTGGATTCAGGTGGACAATATTATGATGGAACTACAGATATAACAAGAACGATAGTTCTAGGTGAATTGACTGAAGAAGAAAGAAGAGACTTTACTCTTGTAGTTAAGAGTAATTTAGCTTTAACTATGGCTAAGTTCTTATATGGGGCTACTGGATCTAATTTAGATGTTATTGCAAGAACACCACTTTGGGAAACAGGAATTGACTATAAATGTGGAACTGGTCATGGAGTTGGATTCTTCCTTAATGTTCATGAAGGACCACAAAACTTCTCACAAGTTCCTAATACAGTAGTATTTGAAGAAGGAATGAATGTTACAAATGAACCTGGTGTATATAAAGAAGGTAAGCATGGTATTAGAATAGAGAATTTACTATTTGTTACTAAAGACAATGAAACAGAATATGGGGGACAATTTATGAAGTTTGATGTAGCTACCTATTGTCCTATAGATTTAGATGGTATAAAAATAGATATGCTTACAGAAAAGGAAAAATTGTTCTTAAATAATTATCATAAAGAAGTATATAAATTGTTATCACCTTATCTAAATACAGAAGAAAAAGAATTTTTAAAGAAAGAAACTAGAGAAATTTAAGCTTATATTGCAAATTATTGTTTCATAACTAAAACAAAAATCATCTCTACATAATAGGGATGATTTTTATTATAGCGTTTTAATATTATAGCATTTTAACTATTCCGGATATTATAATTAGTAACATACCTATAAATAAATAACTGAGCATATTAGAATCACGGTTCATGGCAATACCTCCAAACTTACTGTTGTTTATATGTACACTTATAATGTATACGCTATGTAGGAGAAAAAAATACCTAATTAAATAATATAAAAAAATATAATATTTTACTATAATGTGATATAATTATACTTAATACACATGTATATAATAATTTATATATGTTTGTTAATATTATTTAAATTGAGAGGTGATATTTAATGGATTTAAACTGGATTTGGTTTGGATTACTTATTTTTGTAATAGTTGTAGATATAACTACAAGTAGTTTTACCTTTTCATGGTTAGGGTTAGGATTTATTCCTGCTTTTATTGCAGGATATTTTGTAGACTTTACTACACAAATATGGATCGCTTTGATACTGGGAACTATTGCGATTATATTTGGATTAAAGGTATCTAAAAAATATATTAATATAAATCTACCAACTGAAAAACCCTTGGTTGGTAAGTATGAAGATAGAGAGTTTGTATCTGAAGTTAAATTAGATAGTAATAGGGAATGTAGAATAAAAGTTAACGAAGTTTATTGGACAGCTAGAAATATAGGTGAAGATATAAATATTGGGGATACTTTTAAGGTGTTAAAAATTGAAAACAATAAATTGATAATTAAAAAAGGAGTGATTTAAATGGAATTAGTAATTGGTGTTTTAGTCATACTATTTGTAGTTCTAATCATCATAATTTCAGCAGTTAAAGTAGTTAACACTGGTTATAACTATGTTATGGAAAGGTTTGGTCAATTTTATAAGGTCTTAGAACCTGGATGGCATTTAACAATACCTTTTGTGGACTTTATTAGGAAGAAGGTATCTGTTAAACAACAAATACTAGATATACCACCACAAAACGTAATAACTAAAGATAATGTTAATATTTCTGTAGATAATGTTATATTTTATCAAGTTCTAAGTGCAAAGGATGCAGTTTACAACATAGAAAACTATGTTCAAGGTATAATGTATTCCACTATAACTAATATGAGAAATATTTTAGGTGATATGACTCTAGATGAAGTATTAGCAGGAAGAGACCTTATTAACTCAAAATTATTACAAATCGTTGATAATATTACTGATGCTTATGGAATTAAGCTATTGTCTGTAGAAATTAAAAATATTGTACCTCCATCAGAAATTCAACAAGCTATGGAAAAACAAATGAGAGCTGAAAGAGATAAGAGGGCCATGATTCTTCAAGCAGAAGGAGCAAGACAATCAGAAATTGAAAAAGCCGAAGGAGAAAAGAGAAGTAAAATACTTGCTGCTGAAGCTGAAAAAGAAGCTAATATAAGAAGAGCAGAAGGATTAAAGGAATCACAATTACTTGAGGCAGAAGGTAAAGCAAAAGCTATTGAAAAAATTTCAGAAGCAGACGCTGAAGCGATAAGAAGAGTAAATGAAGCTATAATTCAATCAGGAACTAATGAAACTGTTATAGCTTTAAAACAAGTTGAAGCTCTTAAAGAAATGGCTAATAATCCTGCTAACAAGCTTATATTACCAAATGAAACACTATCTTCCCTTGGAAGTATAGCAGCTATTGGTGAAATGCTAAAAAATAATAAATAGTAATAAAACAAAGCATTAGGACACAACCTAATGCTTTATTTTATACATAAATAATTACAATATCTATATTAAATGTTGAATTTATTAAATAAATATTGTAAAAAATTCTATATTAGCATATACTCTTAATACAGTGAAATGAGAAAGTTTATATAAATATATAATTTAAAAGGTAGGTGAAAATTTTATGAATAATTTAAACATTGATTTAGACTTAATGTTAGAGCTTAGCTTATCAGAAACAAGAGGTGAAGGGGAATGTTATTTAAACTTAAATGATGGTGAATTTTCTTACATTCCTCAAAGTATTATAGAAGCATTAAAGGATGAATCCAAATTTGATAAACTTGAAAGTTGGGAAAAGGAATTAGCTACGGAAGCAGAAGATGTTACTATGAACTATAGTGATAATTATCTTTATATTCCACTAATAGATGAAAGTATATTAGTGAATTCCATGAAAAGCTACTTAGATACTTTAAGTCTTAATGACAAAAATGAAATTTATAGTAAGGTTGATTGGTCAAATCCTCTATTAACTTTTAATAGAGTTTTAATTAATAAAGACAAATTAGATGAATTTTATACCTTTAGAGATGAATTTTTAATTAATCATTTAATTGATTGGTTAAAAGAGAACAACATAAGTGTAGTTAAATAGTTTTATAATACAAATAAAAAGACGTAGAATTCTTATTAGAGTTCTACGTCTTTAATCTTAATCTAGAAAAGGAGTTTCTCTTTCTATATATACTTTATGCCAAATTAAGAATATAAGTATTGTCCAAATCTTTCTACTTAAGTCAAATGGACCATTTCTATGATCTTCTACTAATTTAATAGCAGCAGCTTTATTTACAAATTCATCAGCGTTACTATTTTTTATTATGTCCATAGCCCATTGATAAAGTTCATCCTTAAGCCATAATCTTATTGGAACTGGGTATCCCAGTTTTTTTCTATCTAGAGCAGTTAAGAATGGTAATTCTGATTTAAAAGACTCTCTTAATAAGTATTTTGTTACATGACCATTGATTTTTTCATCTGCAGTGAGCTTTGAAGCAACTTTAAACACTTCTTTATCTAGGAAAGGTACCCTAAGCTCTAAAGAATGAGCCATAGTCATTCTATCAGCTTTAACAAGGATATCTCCAGTAAGCCATGTATTAAAATCTACAAACTGCATTTGAGTAATAGGGTCATACTGAGCAGCTCTATCATAGATATCATTCATAGATCGCTTAATTGTATATTTTGACTCATACTTATTAAGTATTCCTTCTTTTTCATCATCTAAGAAGATTTTTGCATTACCCACATAACGCTCTCTCATAGGAGTACAGCCTCTATCAATAAAGCTTTTTCCTCTTGTTCCTTCTGGTATAAGGGATGCACCAGATTTTAAGGCTTTCTTTAAGAAGCCAGGTACATAATCAAACATTTTTAACGAATTAGGTTCATGGTAAATAGTATATCCACCAAATACCTCGTCAGCGCCTTCTCCAGATAAAATAACTGTAACATGCTTAGCTGCTTCTTTTGCTATAAAATAAAGTGGTATAGCTGCAGGGTCTGCTACTGGTTCATCCATATGCCAAATTATTTTAGGTAATTCATTGGCAAATTCTTCATAAGAAACTATTTTACTTATGTTTTCTAGCCCTAGTTTATCAGCTGATTCTCTAGCTAAATCAATTTCACTATATCCATTTCGGTCAAAACCTATGGTAAAGGTCTTTAAGTCCGGCATGTGTTTTTTTGCTAAAGCAGTTACTACAGTAGAATCAATCCCACCTGATAAGAAAGATGCAACAGGAACCTCAGATTGCATATGCAGTTCAACGGAATCTTCTATGGCCTTACGAATTTCTTCCATCTTTTCATCTTTAGGTCCTGGAGTAGGGTTAAACTTGATCGAATAATAGCAACTTATTTCATGAGATTTACCTAATTCTTTCTTTATAATATGACCTGGTTTTAAAACCTTTATATCCTTTAGTAGGGTTTTAGGTTCAGGTACAAATTGGAATGTAAGATAGTCATGAAGTGCTCCATTATCAATATCAACACAGTCGCTATCTGGATTAGCATGAAAACTCTTAAGCTCAGAAGCTACATAAAGTCCAGTTTCATTTTCTGTATAATAAAATGGCTTTATTCCAAATGGATCTCTTCCACCTAAGAATACTTTTTTCTTTCTATCCCAAATAATAAATGAGAACATTCCTCTAAGTTTCTCAACAAACTTATCTCCTAAATGAGTATATAATGTAGCTATTACTTCTACCTCTGAGTTAGTAGTAAAACTATAGCCTTCTTTTATTAATTCATCTCTTAAAGATATATAATTATATATTTCTCCATTAAAAACTATTTCTAATTCATCCTTATAAGAGTAGGGTTGAATTCCGTTTGCCAAATCAAGAATACTTAGTCTTTTAAAACCTAAATAAACATTTTCGTCCATATACTCTCCATCTTGAGTTGGGCCTCTATGTTTAATAACTTCTCTCATATCACGAAGAGTTTCTTTCTTTTCTTCTAGTATTTTAGAATTGCTAAAAAACGTTACAAATCCGCACATCGATAATCCTCCTTAGTGTTTATACACATAAAAATATTTTACAATATATATCTATCTTAATCAATATATTCATTATTATATAATTAGTAGTACCTAACTATTATTTCTATCACATAGTATACCATATTTCTACATGAAAAGTTATATAAGTTGGATAACTTTTCAACCAGGATAAGAACTTTAAAATGGTTGTAATAAAATGTAAAAATAATCAGATAATTATTTTATGGAAAAAAAAGGTAATTAAATATTGTAATAGAATAATAATAATAGAATCAATATGGTATTAATTAAGGGGAGAGAGATTATGAGTAATTGTTGCGGTAAAAATATCTGTTTTTATTATTATGGAGAGGATCATTTGGTGATTAATCTATATAAATACATAAAACAGCAAATAGAAAATAATAACTATGTTTATCTTTATGTAGATGAAGATATATCTAAATTACTTACTAATAATTTAGATTCAAATGAAAGATTAATGATAGAAAATATTAAGATGAGTAGTATATTAATGTCATCCTATAATGAAAATATAAACTCTACGATGATTTCAAAGTTTTTTAGAGATCTTAAAGCCAAAGCCTCAAATTCAGGATTTTGGGGAGGGTGCTTTATAATAGATGGTGCTAAGATATTAAATAATACATGCAATACAATATTTCAAGAATTTATTAAAGCTTTATCTAATATATGCGAAGAGGAACGTATAGATATATTGACATGCTATGACTTTTTAGATTATGTAAATAGAGGAAAAACTATTACTGAAGACATTATGAGAGGCTCTTATAAATACCATGATTATAGGATGTTTGGAAATGAAATTTTACCAATAGAATCCTTTCAAGTAGAGAGTAATATAGTATAGAAAAATTTGGCTATTACATTCTCTTATAGGTAATAAAGTTCTATAGAAAAGAGTGATAAATAAGTCTATTGACACACATAACGGCTATGATATTATATAATTATAAATGACATTGAAATTATTTATATTTAATGTCATAAAGATTTAATTATATCGAGATAATAGTTAGTATATATAGAAAAGAGGAAGAAAAATATGTCAATAGTTAATATAAGTGATAAAGCTACTACTGAATTCTTACAATTTTTAAAGGATAATGAAGTTACCTCAGATACAGTAAGAATTCATTTTGCAGGTATGGGTTGTGGTGGTGCTGTATTTAATCTAGTTTTAGATGAGAAAAAAGATACTGATAACATAGAAGTAGTAGAAGGACTTACATTTTTAGTAGATAAGGGAGTTACTGAGCAATTTGGTGAATTAACAATTCTTTCTGCAGACGAAAATGGTAGAGGTGGGTTCTCAATAGAACCAGAAAAAAAACCAGAAGGTGGCGGTTGTGCTGGTTGCACAAGTTGCGGTTAAATTTAATAAATAATAATTATATTACTGAAAGTGCAGTGTTAAACTTGTTTAATATTGCACTTTTTTTAGTATGTATATTTATTTCAAATAAAATCTATTAATAAATCCAATGATAAATACAATTGACATTCATAGTAATATTTATTAGTGTAATAAATATGTAGATTCATTGACACAATAGTAATGTATCTATAAAACTGAAAAGGAAAAGAGGTAAAGATTATGTCAACAGTTAAAATAAGTGATAAAGCTACCATTGAATTCTTACAATTTTTAAAAGAGAATGAAGTTACAGCAGATACAGTAAGAATTCATTTTGCAGGTATGGGATGAGGCGGCCCATCATTTAATCTAGTTTTAGATGAAAAAAAAGATACTGATAACACAGAAGTAGTAGACGGACTTACATTCTTAGTAGATAAGTCTGTTACTGAGCAATTTGGAGCTCTTACTATTCTTTCAGGTGAAGAGAATGGTAGAGGTGGATTTTCTATAGAGCCTGAAAAGCAAGCTGAAGGTGGCGGATGCTCAAGTTGTAGTAGCTGCGGCTAATGAATAAGTAAAATCTTATATTAAAATAAAAGTGCAATGTTAATTTTATTTAGCATTGTACTTTTATTTTAATATACTTATTTCCATCTATAGAAAACATATTTGAGTATAAAACTTTTCATATTGTTTAAACTAATGGTGACAAATAAGTAGGAGGGAAATATTATGGCAAAAGCAGGAATGAGAAGACCAGATCCAAAAGATTCACATGGTACAGAAAGTAATAAACATAATCACTTTCCTAAAAATGAAGTTCATCCAGTACCAGAACTCCAAGGAAGGGCTAAAACTTCAGATAAAAAATCTAAGCCAATTAGCTATGATGGAAAATGGTAAAATAATGTGAGAATAAAAATAAAGTACACATTATGGTAGCAATTTAAACTAAAAGAATTAATAAGCAGCACTTACTTAAATAAAGAGTAGGTGCTTTTATTATGGTTAAATTACATGGCTTAAAGGATTAATCATTGCTTACTAGACTTTCTTTTTATATCTTTTATATGCTATAATACTATAGAAATTCAAAAGGAAAAATGGAGGAAATAGTAAATGAATGAAAATAATAAGATTGATATATATGGTCTAAATAAAAATTTAAAATACTTTATAGAAACATGGGGTTGTCAAATGGTATAAGTACAGAAGAATTATAAACATAGCAATATCAATACTTAAGATGTATATATAAATCTATTTTCTATACCATTTTTAAATCTAATACACATTACCTTTTTATCTTTAACTATTATTTTATCTATAATAGCATTTAAAAATTCCTTTAACAAATCTCTTCCAACCTTGTTGATTAGGGTCTTAATGTTTATATCTTCTTCCGATAAAACAAGAGCTTTACCTAAAATAAAATTACTTGCTACTAAAATAAAATTATCATTATTAGAATCTGAACTCACATGTTTTTTTAACTCATTATTAACTTCATTTAATTTTTCAACTATTTTATTTTTCTTTATTATATAATCTTTTTCACTAATACCTTCATCATCAAATAGATATAAATCTTCCAGTCTATCAAGCGCTCTCTCATATTTCGACTTTTCTTTTTTAAATCTTTCAATTTCTAAGTCATTATTTTCGTTTTTAGATACTTTTGTAAAAATATTTTTATTTGAATTTGTTAGGTTATATAAATTTTCGACACCATCTATAGCTACTACACCTTTTAACTGCCTTGTATTTAGTAAAATATCATTAAACACTTCAAATTCGACCTTAGAACGTTTCTTTTCAATTTTAAGTAGTGTAGCTATATAATTAAAAACAAACTCTCCTATGAGCTTTTCAGAGGTAGTACGTTGTTCGCAATCAAGATGATTATATCTTCCACTACAACAGTATAGAGAAGGGATATATCCATCCAAATGTGGTTTATCTTGTTTTGCATATAGAGAGTTATGGCATTCCCCGCATTCTAATAACCCGGAAAATAAATGTGTTTTTACATTAGATCTAAATCTAGCGTTATTTCTTAATGCATTTTCATCCATAATACAATTGCATTTTTGCCATAGCTCCTTAGAGATTATAGCTGGATGGTTATCTTCTACCATAATCCACTCATTTTCTTTTTTCTTCTTTTGGTCAATTGAATTTCTATAATTATATCTATATGTACCTTTGTAGAAAGGATTTCTTATAACGTCACTTAAAGTTTTTGTTGTCCAAGAACCATCTCTTTTAGTCTTAACTCTTAGGGAATTTAAAATATTTCTAACTGCAGATGTAGATTGCAATTCTTGATATTTATCAAAAATTAACTTAACAACTTTAGATTCCTCTTCATCAATCACAGGAAATTTGATTTTATTATCCCATTTATAACCTAATGGTACTGGAGCTCCGTTCCATAAACCCTTAGATGCTCTATCTAGCATTATTGCAGTAACTCTTTCGGCAGTAAGTTTTCTTTCAAGTTCTGCAAATACTAATATTATTTTTAACATAGCTTCGCCCATTGCAGAAGATGTGTCAAACTGCTCGTTTTTAGAAATAAAAGTACAATTATACTTTTTTATCTCTTCATACATATCACAAAAGTCTATTAGATTCCTAGATATTCTATCTATTTTCCATACTAACATATGTGAAAACTCGCCTTTACGTATCCTGTTCATCATATCTTGATATCGTGGTCTATCAGTATTTTTAGCACTATATCCAGCATCTTCAAATACCTCATGCTCTTTTGTGTTTAACACATATTCACAATAATTTATTAAATCTTGTCTTTGTAATGGTAAAGAGTCTTTATCAATTTGATGGTGGGTAGAAACTCTTATATATATTGCAACTTTCATTAGTTATTTCTCCTTTAACTTTATAGTTTGAAATGAAAGTAACAGAGTTATTTAACTTTGTTACTTTTCTTTTTTTCAATAATATACTCTATATCAGCTTTCAATGCAGTTATTAAAAGTTCTTCTAATGTACCTTCTTCATAATTACCATTAAATAATTTATCAACATCTTTGATTAATCCTAAATCAACAATTTGCTCAGTAGCTTTTTTTATGCATTTAAAATCTTCTCTAGTATCAATATATTCATCTTCGCCAATTCCATAAAACCAATATTCTTCTGGTTTCTTGCTTTCAGCTACTAATTTAATCATAAAGTTCTTGCTTGGATTCTTCTTTCCGTTTTCTATCATATTATAAAAACTTTCACTAACACCAAGGATTTCAGCGAACTGGTATTTTAAAAGTCCTTTACCTTCTCGGTATTCCTTTAATCTTTGTTCAAACATAGTATTCATCCTCTCTTTCTATAAATAATTATAACAAACTTCACGTTTTTGTAAAGTAGAAATATACGACAAATTTACTAATTAGAAAAGTTTAGCAAACTAAAGTATTCTCGAGAAAAGTAAATCTATTTTAACTAAACGGTTAAAAATCAGAATATTTCAAACTTCACTAATTGGTAAAGTTACGTTACAATAAGGTCAAAGGAGGGGACAACAGTGGGATTAAAGGAATACAGATTAGAGAGTGGACTAAAAGCTTACAAAGTAGCTGAACATCTAGGTATAAGCAGAAAACAACTTAATAATATAGAGAGAGGTTTGTATGGGATAGACAAACTTAAAGAAGAAAAGTTAAGTAAACTTTATGGTAAAGATATTGAAGAAATAAGATGTGCTTACCAAGAAGGGAGATTCAAATGTCAGAAAGAGAAGTTAAGTTAAACGAATTATTGGACAAGTTAGTTCGAGAAAATGAAAAGAAAAATTCACCAAATCAGAGGTGATAATGATGACAAGAGTAGAACAACTTTGGAAGATTTTAAATGATGAAGGTATTTATACTGAAAAACAACTATATGCAGAAATGGACAAAGTAAAAATAGATATAAGTATTTTTACTAATAAACCGGAGGATGAAAATAGCAACTAACAATATTTCAATTTAAGGCAGTAATGCCTTTTATAAAAAACTATCTTTAAAAAATGGACAAACACTACTCAGTATATTCTATGTGTAGAACTAAAGAAATATTACTAAATTATTCAAGCAGCTCCAGTGTGAGGGTAAAGAATTTTTAGGAGGAATGAATATGGAAGATAAAAAAGAAACTGCCCAAGAAGTACCAGTTCAAGAGCAGTCAACAATTTATATTAATTTAGATGAAACTTTCACAAAAGAAGTAATTGAGAAGATATCCGAACTAAATAAACTGTTAAGTCAAGAGCCTAAAATTACTACTTACCAAAATTCTTAAGAGTTTTGTTTAAATCTTTAAAGGATTTATCAATTGACTTTTTATTGGAATTAAAGTTATTTCCTGCTTCTAAATCAATACTCTTTCTACAGAAAGGACAATGTATTGTAGTACCCACTTGATTAAGTTTAATTTTAATAGGGTTTTTGCATAAAGGACAGTTAGCGGAAATTTCTTTATTACCAAAGGTAGAATTAAAATTTAAACCAGCCATAATTACACCCCCTTTCAACAATATTCTAACATTTATTGGGGGATAAAACAAAATAAAGGAGGAATGAGATTGAATAACATTGAGATTTTCAAGAATGAAGAATTTGGACAAGTAAGAGTTTTAACAAGAGATAATGAACCTTGGTTTGTAGGCAAAGATATTGCAGAAATATTAGGATATACAAATTCAAGAAAAGCATTATTAGATCATGTTGAACAAGAAGATAAATTTATTGGAGATGGGGTAACGATTCGTGACTCCATAGGAAGAGAACAATCTCCAGTAGTAATTAATGAAAGTGGACTCTACAGTTTAATCTTAAGTAGTAAATTACCAAATGCTAAGAAATTTAAAAAGTGGGTAACAAGTGATGTATTACCAAGCATAAGAAAACATGGTATGTATGCAACGGATGAATTATTAGATAACCCCGACTTATTAATAGCAGCAGCAACAAAACTTAAGGAAGAAAAGGCAGCAAGACTCGAAGCAGAAAAGCAAAGGGACAAGCTTATACATCAAACTAAGCTATATACAACAAGTGAAATAGCTAAAGAGCTTGGCTTAAGTAGTGCCACTAAGTTAAATAACCTTTTAGCGGATAAGAAAATACAGTACAAACAAAACAGGACATGGCTATTATATTCTAAATATTCAGAATGTGGGTATGTAAGCATAAAGCAAGATGTTTTAGACAATGGACATATAATTTATGATCGTAAATGGACCGGAAAAGGTAGAGATTTTATATTGAATTTATTAGAGGAGGTAATGTAAATGAAAGCAACAGGCGTAGTAAGAAATGTAGACCAATTAGGAAGGGTAGTAATACCAAAAGAGTTAAGAAAAACACTAGGATTTGAAGAAGGTACACCAATAGAAATATTTGTAAATGATGATGAAGTTATCTTAAGAAAGTATGTAAAAGGATGCTACTGTTGTGGCGAAACTGAGAACTTAGTAAGCGAACTTGGTTTAGATTTGTGCCCAGAGTGCTTAAATCTTCTTAATAAAGCTAGAGAAGTATTTAAAAATTGTGAAGATGAAGAAAGTAGAGGTAAATAAGATGGTTAAAAAGGATTTATTAGAGTTTATTGAGAGAGTTGAAGCAAAGGCAGTTAAGAGCGTTAATGAGAAATTTGACAAGAAAATATCAGCAAAGGAAGTTGAAGTTTTAGCTAAATATGAAGATAGTATAAATCTACTTCAAGATACATTCAACAGGTTTTCAGCTAACTTAAGTAATGTCATGGCAGACATGAGAGAAGATAAGGAAGTAGCTTTCCATGGCAATTACAGAATAAATGATGGAATAAATTATTTATCTAATATAAAAGAAAGAATAATTAGGGATTGCGACTTTCAAGGTAAGGTTCAAAAGATTAAAAATACTAGAGATAAAGAAATAGCCGAAGTTAAAGCTAATTATCACAAGGTTTATACAGTTGCAAAGAGTATGTCTAGTGCAAAGAAAATAGCTGATTATCTAAAAGAACTAGGATTTGATATTTCCAGTATAGAGAATGAAGAGGTTACAAGCCTAGTAGCTGATATAGATAAAAGTAAACTATTCGTATGTGGTGAGAACAAATAGAGGTGTTCATATGGAGAAGTACAAGCAAAATCTAAAAGAGTTATTAAAAAGCATATTAGGAGGATTAATGGTATTCGGATTACTTTATCTAATAGCAGATAAGCTTTATTGAAGGAGTTTAACAATGGAAATTAAATTAAGCAAAAGCCAATTTGTAAGTATGATGTGTAAAGACTTAGGACTTATAAAACCAACTAAAAAGAAGGTTGAGAAGAATGAAGCAGATGTGTATATCTACGAAAGGCAAAGCAACTATGGGAGAAGAGATGCAATGCATAAGAAAAGACGTCCAGGTTTTAGAAGTAAATAGGTGCTTAGCTACGGGAATAGCCTTGCACCAAAACAAAAATATACTTGACTTAATATTATCACAGAACACCGATATTGACAACGGAGAGATATACGACACAAGGACAGGCGAAACAATTAGGGGGATAGATGATGTTTGAAGTTAAAGACGAGGTAAGAGTCAAAGGGACTGATATAGAGGGCATTATCACTCGAATAGGACAAACTAGGCTATTGATGATAGATATAACAACTCCACATTCGGCATTTGATAGAAATGTTTTTGGAGAATGGGAGTTAGAAAAAATAGGAGGTAATAAGGATGTTTAATTGGGATGAATTTAGAAACGGAAAAGTTGCCGTAAATTGTGATGCTGAGGAAAAGGCTAAAGAGTTTGTGAAAGAGTGTTTTGGAAGGAATATGGGATGGAGTGGAGGTGCATCAAGGCTTAACACTATGTTTGAATGGTATAAAGAAGACACTTGTTACATTTATAACTTTAATAATAACAATAAATTGACATGGTGCAGAAAATCGTTCTTTGAAGATAGAGATATTAAAATAATCAAATGGGAGAGTGAGAAGATGAAGTTTAAAGTAGGAGATAAGGTCGTGCTATCCAGTGGATGTAGGTGGGGTGATGGTAGTGAATATGAAATAATTACATCATGTAATCTAAATAATGGAAGAAGCCGATATAAGTTAAGTGGTGGTAGTTTGTATTGGTTTGACCATGAATTAAAACACTATGAACCACAAACAGAATTTACCTTCCAAGAGGTTGTTAAAATGAGTGATGGACAAATTTATGAATGTACTAATAAAACTTACAATATACAAACTGTTAAAACACGTAAAAGTGGAGAAATTCTTATAACTTACGCCAATAAAGGTAGACAAGGCATAATAATTCCATATGATTGTAAATTCAAACTTCAAGAACCTAAAAAGAAAGTAAATATATACAGAGTAGAACATGGTAAAGATAGAAAGCAATATGAGTTTATTAGGAAAATAGATAATCAATTGATTTTAGTAAATGACATGGTTGAATGTGATACTAAATACGGAAGATGTTATGGGAAGTGTGTAAATATAGTTCCTAAAGAACTCACTGAGGAAGAATACAAGCAATATAAAGAATGTTGGAGGGCGTAGGATATGGATAAAACAATATCAATTAGAGAAAATAAGTTTTTCACTAGAATCGGAGATAAGGAATCTTTGAAAGTTACAGATAAGGAAACAAACTTCACTAAAAGAGTATTTGGCACAGAAACAAAAGTCTATAAGATTTACAACTCCAAAAATGAATTAATAGCAATTGATATTTTACCAGGCAAAGAACAAACAGAAACAGTTATATATAAGAAAAATAAAGGCTTAACGATAGTTATTATCGAGGATGAAGGGAAGAAGTATAAAGGTGTTGCAAAATGTAACCCATGCGATTTTTTCAACCCTCAAACAGGCTATAACATAGCAAAGCATAGGGCGGTTATAAAAAAGCATGAAGATAAATTAAAAGGATATATGGAGGGTACTAATATGAAGGGTATTAATATTTTTGAAGGAGGACTTGTAAATGGCAGATAATATCAAAAACTTAGTTTTAACAAAAACAAACGGGCAGTTAACCGAGATACTAGAAAAGGAAAGCAAAGCATTTCCAAAAGGATTTAATACCCTTAGATTTAAACAAAACGCCCTTACGGTGCTTCAAGGTGTCGACCTTAATAAAATGGTTGGAAAAGAGTTTGAACTTGCGAGATGCATAGTAAAAGGTGCATATCTTAACTTAGATTTTGCAAATAGAGAATGTTATGTAATCACCTACGGAGGAAATCCCGAGTTCATGACAGATTACAAAGGTGAGGAAAAATTAGTTTATAACTATGCAGTAAGACCAGTTAAAAATATATATGCGCAGATTGTAAAAGAAAATGAAGAATTTTATGTTGAAACTAACGGAGAAAATAAGAAGGTTATTCATAGGCAAGGCTTATCTGATGGAAAGATATTAGGAGCATATGCGGTAGTAATTTATAAAGATGGTACAAGTAATGTTGAAGTTATGACTAGAAAAGAGATTGAAACAGTTAGAGATAAGTTTAGTAAACAGGCAAAAGGCAAGGCTTGGACGGATAGCTTTGGAGAAATGTGTAAGAAAACAGTATTAAGAAGATTATGTAAGCATATCCAATTAAACTTTGATAATTTAGAACAAATGAACGCTTGGAACACTTCTTCTGATGTTGATTTCGCTACAGACATTACAAGCCCTTACTATGGCAAGTCTTTAGATGAAATTAGGGACATGCGACTTAAGGAAGTAAGAGAAAAGAATGAAGCTTTAAAGAAATCTAAAACTGAAGAAGATAACATTCCATTTAGTGATTTACCTATCCAAGATGCAGAAATAGTAGAAGAAGGTGAGTAGGATGGCAAATGGATTTAAGGTTAGGTGTGCAGATATTGGAGATTTCGGAGATTGTTTGACACTTGGGATGACATACGAAGTTCTTGAAGAAAAGTACTATCTTTATGAAATAAAGTGTGATTCTGGCGAAGAGTATTTCTTTCCTAAGTACCTATTTGAAATAGTAGATCATAAAAAGCAGATTGAAAACAAAATGAAATTAATAGATATTTTAAAAGTTGTAACTACAAGCCAAGCAATAAGAATTGGATATCCTCATACAGGTGAAGTTTTTTATCCAGCATATTCTGAATTAAAAAATCTTGAAGAATATGAAGTGCTTGATATAGAAAGCAAGAGTGACTTTTTAGAGATTACTATAAAACCAACAGAGATTTAAGGGGGTTTTAGAATGGTAAAAGTAAAAACAGGTCGTAGATGGAAGAAAATCATAGGTGATAAAGGATTGTATAGTCCACAATTACAAGATGGTAAATACTACATGTTAAATAGTTATGTACATTCTAGGGACTTCTCCGCTGAGATTTACAGGTTCGAGGAGGTTGAAATCGTTGATTAAGACTACTAAGGTATGTAATGTATGCCACAAAGAAAAAAGCCTTAGAGAATTCAAATATCGCAGTAATAAGTGTAACTCTTGTAATACTAGTGTAGGTAATACTAAAGCTTACAACAAGAAAAGGCAACAGATATTTAATATTATGAGGGAATGGCACAAGGATGGCTGTAATAATGATTGTGAAAATTGTGGTTTCCATAGCCATTGTCAAGAGGTTTTGGACGTGCTAAATGATACGAATTGGTCGGAAGGTGAGGAATAGGAAGTGATTTTATGGAAGGATGGATAAAACTTCATAGATGTTTAATGAAAAAAGCTATCTGGACAAGTTCGAGTCCAGAACAAAAAGTCATTCTTATAACCCTACTTATGATGGCTAACCATGAGGGAAGGGAATGGCAATGGCAAGGAAAACAATTCAAGGCTAATCCTGGTGAATTTGTTACGAGTGCTAAATCAATTATGACTAAAGCTGGGGAAGGCATATCTCGGCAAAACGTACGAACTGCGCTCGAAAAGTTCACAAAGTACGAATTTTTAACCTACGTATCAACCAAGACAGGAATACTTGTAAGTATAGTAAACTGGAGGGATTACCAAGCTAAAGAATTGCCACCTAACCAACCTACTAACCATGACCTAACCAACAGGTCACCAACACCTAACCAACAGGTAACCACTAACAAGAATGATAAGAATATAAAGAATATATATAGTGATTTTGAAAAAGAAATTATTAGCCTTTACCCAGGTAAAAAAATCAAGGCTGTTAGGGAGAAGAAATTGCCTAAATTATTAAAAGAGTATGGTGAAGAACAAATCAAAAGATGTGTAGAAAGATATGCAAAAGAATGTAAGGATAAAAAAACAGATAAGCAATTCATTTTAAATGAGAGTACCTTTTGGAATGGAAGGTATAAAGATTATTTAGATCCAGCAGAAGAAGAAAAACCAAAGAAAAAACCAAAGTTGAATTTTGTGTATAGGGATTTATAGAGGTGAGATATGGAACAGATACAAGAAATTAAGCAGAAATATGGACAAGAAGCAGAAGAAATAATTTCAAGTGGATTAGGTATGGTTAAGAAAGGCAAAAAGTATCACTGTCCTAATACTTTTGCACATAAGCATGGGGATAAAGACCCTAGCATGAGTTGGGACCCTAAAAGATTTCAATTTTATTGTTTTGCATGTGGAATGAAAATAGATATTTATGGCTACTACAAGGACCATCTTAATTATACACATGATGAAGTAGTAAGAGAACTTTTGGGGGTAGATAGCTATAAAGATACTTCAATGCAGAAAAGCAGAGATACATTTTACAGTGAGTCTAAAAAGGTAACTGCCATTACAGAAGAGTGTATAAATTATATAAATTCTAGGGGTATTAAAGAAGAAACTATAAAGCAATTCAACCTAGGTAGCTATAAAAACGCCATAGCCTTTCCATATTACAAGTTTGATACTGTGGTAGGGTATAAGACTAGAAAGCCATTAAAAGACCCAGGGAAGCCTAAAATGCTAAATATAACAGGTAGTAAACCATACTTGTTCAATGCACAAAATATTGACCTAGAAAATAAGGAGTTAATTATATGTGAAGGTGAATTTGACTGTATGATTATTTATCAATGTGGATTTACTAATGTGGTAAGCGTAGGTGCTGGGGCAAATAGTTTAGCTGCATTAATAGAACAAGCTAAAGACTTCCTAGAGAATTTTGAAAGCATCATAGTGGTTTCGGATAATGATAAAGCTGGAGAAGAAATGGACAGGAAAATGGTTGAATTGTTAGGGGATAAAGTAAAACTGATAGATAAAAGGCTATACACAATGAATGATGTAAATGAGGAATATTACAAGGGTGGTAGTAGTAAAATAGCTGAATTAATAGATAGTGCAAGATTTAAAATTGAAGGTAGAAGGGATTTAGATAAAGAGCCATACAAGGGATTGATGCAATGCAAGGGTAATTATGTACCTACAGGTATAAAGAGTATAGATTTTGCATTGAATGACCTAGCACCTAAGTGTGTAACTCTTATTACCGGTAGAAGTAACGGAGGTAAGACAACCTTTGTAAAACAAGTTATAGCCAACGCCATTGATAAAGGTAATAAGGTATATCTCATGAATGGTGAAAATGATGCAGAAATGCTTATAAATGAGATTTATCAACTCGTTATAGGTAAGGATGAAAATTGCTATAACTGGATAAAGATTAATAAGCGTAAGAGAAAAGAGCCTAAAAAGGAAGTCTTAAGAAAATTACAAGAATGGCATAAAAACAAATTCTATCTATTCAATAAAGGTGAAAGCAAACTAAAGACTATAGATGAACTACTAGCCATGATAGAAGTTGAAATCAAGTTTAATCAGTACGATTTAATTGTAATTGATAACCTAATGTCTATTCTAAGTGTGAAAGCGGCAGAAAAGTACGAGCAACAAGCTGATTTTGTTCAGAGGTTATGTGATTTAGCTAAGAATTACAATACTCATATAATCCTAGTATTGCACCCTAATAAAACCTACAGCAAGGGCTCTGACATGGATTTTGAACAAATAAGCGGTTCGAGTGACATCTACAATAAGGCTGACAATATAATCGCAGTAATAAGGGAATATGAGAGTGAAAAAATAGAAGAAGGTATAAACGGATACTTGCAAGTACTTAAAAATAGGTACTACGGAGAACTTCCAAAGGTTGAAACGTATTTTGATGATGATACAGGCTTATTATTGGAGATTGACGAACAGAGGAATATTTTAGCTTATAACCTTAACTGGAAACGTGAAATAGTGATAGAGGGTTTGCAAGAGGTACTGATTGCGAAAGGGGATGAACCTTTTTAATGGATATTGTTGAATTAAAGAAAAAGTATAATCAATTATTAAAAAGAGTTTATGACGCAGAACAGTATTTTGAAACTTGTAGCAAGGAAGATATAGACAAGTACATGCCTAAGTACATGAAAATCCTTGATGTAATAAATAAAATGATAATAGTATTAAGAAAAAATGGTATAGAAATGAACGATAAAGCCATACTCGAAGGTTTTAAGGAGTGTGAATAATGGATAAAGAAATGATGTTAAATGCGGTAGATATTGTTAGGAGTGTATCGGATCATCAAAAGGGATTTAAGAAAATCTTAGGTAGGTTTATAAACAAAATAAATTACATTTATTACAAAATGATAGAGGGGGAAATAAATTGAAGCATCCTAAAAAGCTAAAAAGAAAGCATAAGGAGTTCTTAACAGATAAGGGATATAACCCACAAGACTTCTTATTCGAGAGAGAAACTGAGTTCGATTATATATTTTACAATGTGGTTACTGAAATGTTGTTTCCGATAGGGAAGTAGGGAGTAGTTTTTAGATATTGTTAATTAGGAGGTTTTTATGGAAGCTTTTTTAAAGGATTTAACTGACTTATGTAAAAAACATGGTAAATACATCAAGGGAATTGGGCTAGAGGATGATTGCTCCATGTATGTCAATGAAAAATGGTTAACTACAGGTTTTTATTTAGATGAAACCACAAAGGAGTACAAGTTAATAGAAGAGTAATTCACAATTCAACCCAACAAGGAGGTAAAAGCCATGAAATC
Source organism: Clostridium sp. UBA4395 (assembly GCF_002390995.1). Classification (NCBI taxonomy): domain Bacteria; kingdom Bacillati; phylum Bacillota; class Clostridia; order Eubacteriales; family Clostridiaceae; genus Clostridium; species Clostridium sp. UBA4395. Next base: position 66,215 of record NZ_DGRF01000018.1, on the reverse strand, counting down.
AAGTGAAGTCAAGATTGATAAAAAATACATCTTTACAACTAAAGAAGATACAAATAGAGAACAGAGGATTAAAGGTACAGTTTTATCAGATGAAGGAAGTTATTTTTTAGTTCAATGTAAGCATTATAAGACTTGCTTCAACAAGTGCGACATTGATTGTGGATATATCCAAGTTAGAGAAATTAGGAGGTAGGAAGATGAAAAAATATAAATTGTGGGAAGTTGTCAAGATGATGGCTGAAAATAAGGATTTGGAATTTACAAATGGTAGCAGCACAATAGGGCTTTGTAATTATGGGTTTTTGGAAATGAAAGAAACTAGATATTATAAGCGTACTTTAGATGAAAATATAGACATAGATTCAGAGTGGGAACTTGTGCAAAAGCCAGTTACTTTCAATGAAGTTTTAAATAGTGGTAGAAAGTGCAGAGTTGAACATGAATTAATGGATGCATTAACAGAAGATGAATGTTGCACTAGTGAAGCATTGATAAAATCTATCAATAAAGATATTTGTGAAGGAAAATATTTATTGTTTGGAAGTTTATTCTTAGTATTATCATGGAGATTTGCGACTTATGAAGTTAAAAGAATCATTAAAGAAGGTAAATGGTATTTAGAAGATTAGGAGGTAATAAAATGGACTTAGTATTAATTTTAGTCTTATTAGGCTTACAAGCAACTTTACTTATAATGAGTATAAATACTCTAAACAACAAATTAAATCGCTTAGAGGGGCAAATTAGAGCGAATGAGGTGCATATGGGAGGACAAACACAGGGGATAAATGCAAATTTAGAAGAAGTAGCACAATTCAATGAGAAAGCCTTAGGAACATTATCGCAAAATATTGCTATGTGTGGGTATGAAATAAAAGAAGTTAATTGTAAGTTGGAAGATGTTAATAAAACTATTAGGCAAGAAACTGCCAAAAGGTTATATCTACATTTGCAAGATAAATTTTAGGAGGATAGAGATAAAATGGATTGGCAAGATTTGAAAGAGAAATATCAAGGTCTTGAATTTGCAAAATTTCTCATGGATGAATATTTGAAATGTGGCACTTATGGGAAAGTAGCTGAGAAATACGGGGTTAAACATTACAATGTATCAACAGTAATACAATTTCATGCTAAGAAGTTAGAAGAATTTTATCCTCGAAAATATAAAGAGTTTAGGGCATCAGCAACTCGTTCTAGTAGAAATAGTAGGAAAAAACCTATTGAAGAATTAACATGGGAAGAAGTAAAAGAAAAATATAAGGGTGTTGAACGTGCTTTATTCGTGATAAATGAAGCAGTAAGGCTTGGAGGAGTAAAGAAGGTTGGAGATAAATATAATCTAACTGATGGCGGATTAGGGAAACTAATTTGGCAACATAAGGCTGAATTAAAAGCTAAGTATCCGAAAGAATATGAAGTTTATAAAAAACAAGCTAGACATACAAATTCAAATAGGTTCAATATTAACATTTTTGAAATGCTAGACAAAGAAATATCAGAGTTCAAGTTTATTGATTTTGTTGTTCGATATGATACGGATGAACTAAGTATAATTCAACTTATAGAGATGGCAAAAGAAAAGGGAGTTAGAGTATATAGGCTAAATGATGATGGTGAGAAAAAGTTTGTAGTTTAGGGGGAACAAGAAATGAAAGATATTAAATTATTTGAAAGATGGCTAAAGAAATCGCTGAATGAAAAAGTGTATTTACAAGCCTTAAAAGATGAAGTAATAGTAACTGATGGGTTTGTGGTGTTCAAGATAAAACGAACCAACAAACAATATATTGAAGTTATTAAAGAACAGACATTTCAAGAATTGAATGAAAATTTTAAAATAAATTATAGGAAGATAACTAAGATGGAGGAAGTAAAGTTTAATGAATTATTTGATAAAACCAATATGGAGAAAATAAAAGATACTAATTTAGTATATCGAACAAGCGATACAATGAGTCTTAAAGTATTGAGTTATAGCAAGGGTTATATATTCGTAGATGCAAATAATATAAAAGTAAACAATATAAACGATTATGAAATTTATGGAGAAGACCCAGTAAAACCAATATTGCTAACTTCTAAAGAGATTGAAATCTTAGTTTTACCAGTTAGATTATGTATGTTTCCATATGAAATAAAAGCAATTTAGATGGAATAACCCTAGAAAACACAATAGTTGTAACTATGAATTATTATTTGAGAGTCAATTAGGAATAGAAAAAAATATATTTAGGAGATGATTATCATTAATAAAGTTGTATTAATTGGAAGATTAACTAAAGACCCAACATTGAAATTTACACCAGGAACAGGAACAGCAGTATGTAACTTTACAATGGCAGTAAATAGAAGATTTAAAAAGGAAGGTCAACCAGATGCAGACTTCATTCCAATAGTAGTATGGGGTAAACAGGCTGAAAGTACTGCAAATTATATGAAGAAAGGTAGTCAGCTTAGTGTAGCTGGAAGAATTGAAACTAGAAATTATGATGGAAAGAATGGCAAGGTGTTCATTACTGAGGTTGTAGCTGATGAAGTTAGTTTCTTAGAGTTTGGAAAGAAAAATAATAACACTACTAACAATACTCAAAGTGGTGATGTACCACAGGATTATTTTAGTGAAGATAACAACACGGATATGCCTTTCTAACAAATAACGGAAATATAACAGGGGATTAACTTCCCCTTAGGAGGTAATGAAATGAAATATCACTTATGTTGCAATCAATTTAATCACGTTTGGGAAGTAAGAAACTCACAAGAGGAAGTTATATTTAGCGGAAGTTTGCAAGAAGCAACTAATTATCTAGAAAAGCTAATTAATTAAATCGAAAGAAGGTGTATTTTATGAAACATTTCTTAAGCTTTGGCGGCGGAGTAAATAGTGTAGCTCTGTACCTTTATATGATAGAAAAAGGAATAGATTTTGAAGCGGTATTTAGTAACCATGGAGCAGATCATCCAGACACGTATAGATATATGGAATACTTTAATAACGAAGTAGTAAAAAGAGGATGGAAACCAGTAACGATTATAGAGGGCAAGGTCAAAGAAAAATCTATGGAAAGACCTAAAGATTTATTTGAATACTGCTTAGAAAAAAGTATAGTACCTAGCAGAATGTTGAGATGGTGTACTGAAAAATTTAAAATTGTACCAACAAATTTATATATGAATTCTAGACTAGAGGGTGGAGAGAATGAAAAGTGTTATATGCACCTAGGTATAGCTTATGACGAATCACATAGAGCAAATCCTCCTAAAAATCCACCCAAGTATTTAGCTAATAAGATATATAGATATCTATTTGTAGAAGATGGAATTACTAGAGAAGGGAACATTGAAATAATTAAACGACATGGGTTTGAAGTTCCTAGAAAATCGGGCTGTTATATATGTCCATATGCTAAAAAAAGAGATTTTATAGAACTCTATAGGAATGACCCTTGTTTATATGAAAAAGCTAAACTATTAGAGCATAGAGTAAATGAAAAAAGAGTTTCGGATAGTAAGAAACCCTTATATATAAGTTCTAAGCCTATAGAAATAATAGTTGGAGAAGGACAAATAGAGATGTTCTTTGATGAAGATAATGCATTGGATCATATAGGAGAAAGGGAAAGACCTTGTAATTGTGGATTATAAATTTAAATAATGCATAAAAAGGAGAAATGAAAATGGCAAATAATAAGTGTGATAAATGCGGTCGCGAAGTGAAGTTGGTTTTAGAAGAAAAAGGTGAGTATATTACAACGGAAATATATAGATGCTTAAACTTAAGGTGTGGATATATGTTTAGGGTTTTGAGGGGTAGAAAGTAAATCTATAAGGAGTGTTACAAATGCTATTAAAAATAATAATGGGAATTATAGTTTTCGACATATTGTTTGTAGCAGTATTATACAGAAATGGAGCAAGAGAATGATTAGTAATGTAAAAATATATGATATGGAAGAAAGTTTAAAGGCGGCATCTTATCCAATGGCAATAGATACAGAAGTACTTAATATCAATGATGGCTCATTTGGTGGAAGGGTACAAGTTATAAAAGATTACTGCACAACTATAACTACTAAGCAAATGAGGTGTCCTAACAGTGGAGTTATTGACTTAGGAAATGGTAAATACAGATATCTAACCGAGCGAGAGTGTTGGAGATTGCAAGGCTATAGTGATGAAGATTTTGAAGCAACTTTAAAAGTGCATCCAGGCAAAGAGGAAAAGTTAAATGGAGCACTTTACAAACAAGCAGGCAACTCGATACCAATACCAATTTTAGAAAGTATATTTAAACAGATTTTAGGGGTGAAATAGATGATAGGATTTAAAAATATTAACCTAGAAGGCGTTACACTGATGCAACAAGTAGACAAGGTCTACGAGGAAGTTGACGAGTTTGAAAAAGCAGTATTAAAACATGATGCAACTAATGCTATAGAGGAATACTTTGATGTATTGCAGAGTGGATTAGGAGCATTACAGAAGATGGGGCTAGATGCTGATTATGTTATGAGTCAGTATGATAAGCATTTAGAGAAAATTAAGGATAGACCGAGGGTTAAGGGAGTGAATAAAAATGAATGATATGTATATATGCAAGGAAGGTATTTGCAGAAATAAAAATCAAAATAAAGGCAATATATGTTGTTATTCTTGTGATGTTGTGGGATGCGAATATAGATGCGGTGAAGTTTTTGAAGAATGTGAAGCTAAGTTTAAGATAGAGAAAATAACACATGAACTTAAGATATTACCAGAATATTTCTATGATGTTTTAAATGGTAAGAAAAGATTTGAAATAAGAAAAAATGATAGAGATTTCAAGGTTGGAGATACAGTTAAGTTAAGAGAGTTTAAAGATGGTGATTATACAGGAAACTATATAAATGCAAGAATAACATATGTATTTTTAGGCGGTCAATATGGTTTAGAAGAAGGATATTGCATATTTTCCATAAGAGTGTATGCAAGTGGCAAGGAATAATTTGTGGTTATTGCTAATTTGGAAAAGACCACAATTTGTAGATAGTGTGAAATAAATTGAAATTATAAAAATGGAGTAATACTAGTTAAAATGTGGGTACTCACCTCCTGACGAGGAGGAAATTATTAATGAAAATATTAGTAGCTTGTGAAGAAAGCCAGGCTGTAACGATTGAACTTAGAAAATTAGGACATGAAGCATATAGTTGTGACATTATACCATGTAGTGGCGGTCATCCTGAGTGGCATTTGCAACAAGATGTAATTCCACTATTGAAAGAAAGGTGGGACATGATTATAGCATTCCCTCCATGCACACACTTATGTGTTAGTGGAGCAAGACATTTTGAACAAAAGAGGAAAGATGGTAGGCAACAACAAGGTATAGATTTCTTTATGATGTTTGCAAATGCTGATTGTGAGCGAATAGCAATCGAAAACCCTATAGGAATAATGAGTAGTATTTGGAGAAAACCAAACCAAATAATTCATCCTTGGATGTTCGGGGATAAATTCAGCAAATCAACATGTTTATGGTTAAAAGGGTTACCTGAGTTAGAGCCTACAAATATAGTAGAAAAAGGAGAGTTTATAGAGTGGGTAGATAAAAAAACTGGAAAAACAAAAAGACAAGCAAAATGGTTCTTTGATGCTTTAAAAAATGCGAGAACACCACAAGAAAGAAGCACAATAAGAAGTAAAACTTTCCCAGGGATAGCAAAAGCTATGGCAGAACAATGGATTAAGTAGTACACAATTCAAAATTAACTAGTTGCATAATTCACAACAACTGAGGGTGTAGGTAATCCCTACATCCTAACAAATTGAATACAATAAAATTGAGTAAAATTGAAGGTGAGAAGATGCTATTTAAATGGTTCAAGAAAAAAGAAGAAATGCCAGTTCACAGATGTGGTTATGATAAGTCATTAGGTCATTATTACAAGTTATACAGAACAGAATATACTAATCGCTTTGATATTGTTGTTGTATATAGCAGAATACAATGTGAATGTGGCAAATATTTAGATATAGAAATCAGTAATGAGAATTTCAAGCCTACTATTGCAAGAAGTTTTTATGAAAGAGAAATAAATGATTATATAGACAAGTTGAGAAAACTCGGAATAAAAGATGAAATAGAGTTGAACTTGCAGACTGGATTAAGGTCTAACAGGATTTAATGAGGTGAGAAGATGGGAAAATGCATTTGTATTTTAGAAGAAGGACAAGAAATAACCATGGATGAAGGGTGTTGGACAGTTTTAAGCTTAAAAAGGGAATGTGATGGATACTATCTTGAAGCTTGGGGTGATGAAAAAGTAGATAAAAGAATAAACTATTGCCCTATGTGTGGAAGAACGTTGAGCGGTGATTAAATGATGTATGAAGATGAATTAAGAGAATACATTTCAACAATGTCAACTAGGAGAATATATGAAATGATAGACCAATGCACTTGGGAAATGGAACGTGGATTAAGAAATCATAATCAGAAATTAAAACTTTTATATGAAGAACTAGAAAGGAGATAGGGGCATGATGTATAAACCATTAACTGATACAGAGCTAGCAAAGGTATTAAAACATCTTGTAATACTTACAGATACGGCTGAGAAGGAAAATAGCCACATTACAGATTACTTCACTAAGGAGAAGATAGCGTTTAAAAAATATAGCCTTAGTGAGGGAGATTATTCGGGGATGATAGCCTACAATGAGGAAACTCATAAAATTTTAGGTATAAATAAAGATTTATATTTCAATGATGTTATTGTAATTGAAAGAAAAGCTAGTGTTGACGAACTTTGTAACAATCTTAAAAATACAGGAACTAAAGAAAGACAAAGATTTGAATTTGAACTAACAAGGATAAAGCTAAACTGTGTTAATAAATATCTACTAATTGAAGATGGAAATATTGAGAGAACTATTTGGGGAAAGAACTATACAAGTAATTATCATCCAAAAGCATTATATAATAGCTTAAAACGTTTTGAAGCTAGATACAGATGCCCTTTAATAGATAAAGAAAAAAGCATAGCACCATTTTGGATCTACAACACAATAGAGTCTTATGTAAAAGAAGAATTAAAGCAAGGTAAATACATTAAAGAGGGTGTTGCTAGTGAATAGACACAGGGTAGATAAAGTCCCTAAATGTGGGGCTATGGACAGTAAATACTTTGGTAGACCTAACGCCTTTGATGAAGATGTAAAACGCCATAGGGAGGAATATAAAAGCAAATGTGATAGTGCCTATAAGATGCTAGAGGATTTTATAAATCAAACTACTAACCAAAGTGAAAATTTAAGCATAATAATACAAGAATGTATAAAGCTTAAAGAAAAATATGAGTTGTAGGAATAAAGTTAAGATTAAATTTAAAAAGAAGAAAGAAGGATTAAAATGAGTGTAGATTTTTATTCATGTGATTGTTGTGAAGAATCAAGATATGAAGAATATGTAGGACATTGCAGTAAGTGTGGTCATAGTTTATGTACTTCTTGTTTAGTGAATAATGATATTAATTCTAGTTATGCTTATGAATACAATGTTAAGTTTGATGGAAGTGAAAAACAAAAAGAGGAATACGATATTGAATCTAAACAGGAATCAGAATATGGATATGAAATTGGAGATATAATTGATGACGCTGGAATAGATTCAAAATATTGTCCGTTTTGCACTGGAAATGAGATTCATAACGATGACTTATTGGAGTTTGCTTTGAAGCTATTAAATATTGATAGAGATACATTAATTACAAAATACAGAGATGATAATAAAAAGTAACACTTATAAGGAGGTAGAAAATGAGAGAGATTAAGTTTAGGGGTAAACGAATTGATAATGGTGAGTGGATATATGGAGATTTATGGCAATGCAAATATTCTGATGGCAGAATCAAAATAACAATAAGTGAACAGACTCCAAATGCATTATGCAATATAGAGGTTATTGCAGAAACAGTAGGACAATACACAGGCTTAAATGATAAGAATAACAAAGAGATTTATGAGGGAGATATAATCGAAGGTGGTTATTTAAATCCATTGACTAGTGAATTTTTAAGTAGAAAATATATTATTGAATATGACAAAGGTTCTTTTAAAGGTAAATTAATAGGACATACACCATATGGAGATACATGGTTGCAATTTATTGATGGTGAAGTTATAGGAAACATCTATGAAGATAAACATTTATTGGAGGGGTAACTAATGGGTAATGCTGAAATAATTCAAGTTATAAAAACTACACTTACTAAAAGAGGAGATGGAAAAGAAACACCGATTAGATATTTAACACAGTATTGGTCTTTAGATGGAGAATTGCTTGCCGAAGTTGATCCATGCAGTACAAAGGAGGTAGCCAATGAATAACATAGACAAAATAAAAGAATTAGAGTCTATTATAAGACAGACCAAAAAGCAGATAGATGATTTAGACAGGCTATATAAAAGGGCTTTTATGCCCAAAGGATATGGAAAAGGTACAAGTTACAATGACTACGATACAATAAAAGGTGGTAACAAAGAATTTCATATAGAGGATTATTCGGCGGAAAGGGAAAGGTTAGTCAATCTACTAGAACTAAGTGAAAATGCACTAGCTAGTAGAAAGTCAGAAGTGAATGTTGATGAATATTTACCATTACTGACTAATAATTATCAAAAGGTTAAGTTTCTCAGAAAGGTTAAGAAATGCACACAAGCTGAAACTGCTGATATTTTAGGAATAGGTGAGAGAACAGTTCAGAGGATAGAGAAGAATTTAGGCTAGGGTAAAACCTAGTCTTTTCTTATGGGTTGCTAAAATCTGTTACCACGTTGCTAAAACTTGTTACTTTACTGCTAAAATCTGTTACCAACTTGCTAAAATCTGTTACCTTTACACCTTGTAAATTAAGTTATATCAATATATTGCGGATTTGTCATATAAGTTATTAACAAAAGTTATTAACAGGAGTATATATAACATATAGCATACTCTCATTTGACAGAGAGTACGGACGAACTATTTTCCTACAATCAATTCTTTTTATTTTTTACAGTAACATTAAATATAAAATCTTGATACTATGATATAATATTATTAAGGAGTGATAGTAATGAAAGGTAGTTTCTTAGACCATTTAATTATGGATAATGATGTACTTAAACAATTCAAAAACCTAACGACTAAAGAAGAAAAACTATTCTATTATGCTTTTGGAAAATTGCAATCAAGAGCGGTGGCAATCAAGAAGGAAATACAGAGGAATAAGGCGATTAATAATAAGAAGTTTGGTATTGACTCATCAAGTATAGATGTTGATATAGAAGAAATAGGCATTGTGTCAGAATTGGAAGTTAATATAAGCTATGATGAAGTGAAAATTTTAAATAATATAAACAGAGTTGATAAAAACAATTTTAAAGATATAGAAAAGAATTTATTAAAAGATGCTTGTACTATAGGTATATGGAGTGATGGTAATTATACAGTAATATCTCTTTATGAAAAGATTATATTCAATAATGACAAAAGAAGGATAGAAGTATTGTTCACGGAGTCAGCAGCAAAGTTATTAACTGTAATTGATGATAAAGTTTCTAAAGATGAAGAAGGAAAGTGTTTAGGTGGATTTACAACTATATCAATTAAAAATATATGCCCATTAAAAAAGACTTATGATCTGAAATTCTATTTATATGCCTTAACCATACTTAGAGGTAATAAAGGTTGTGTAACTATGAGTATGGATGGATTAAGAAATATATTAGGACAAGGTGCTAAAATAGAAGATAAAATGTTTTATCAAAGATACATAAAGAACCCATCTAAAGCTATAAATGATTTAAATTTAGATATCAAAGTAGATACTGAGAGAAAAGGCGAGAATGTAATTATAAAAATAGTTAAAAGAAAGGGTAAATAATTATGAATTATATAGAACAACTTAAAGATGCAATAGATTTCCACCATGGGGCAATAGAATTATATGCTAATCTCAACACCATGGTAACTTTAACAAATAAGAATGAACCATATTACTTTAGTTCTAAGAAAAACGTATTAAATATTTCTGAAATTGAAATTAAACTTGATGAATCGCTAGGGGATTTTGAGATTAAATTATTACTAGAAGAAAATACTAAAAAGTGGTTTGATGGCGTTATTGAAGAAAATAAAAAGTATAAAATTATCAATTTAGAGAGGTAAGATTATGAAGTTAGGATTAAGAACACCAAGCTTAAAGAAATCAATTAAGGCTAGAACGACCGCCAAGCTTAAGAGAAAAGTTAAGAGTACAATTAATCCTTTATACGGAAAGAAAGGCATGGGATGGGTAAATAACTCTAAAAAGGCTATGTACAACAAGGTTTATAATAAGACTAGCTTTAGTTTATGGGATTTGATTAAGAAGTTAGGGAAGTAAGAATATAAGATAAATTGATTAATATTTGTTTACAAATAATATAATAAAAAGTACAATATCTATAATATGTAAATATGAAATTGGGAGGAAATCGGATGGGAAATTTTGGATTTGATAGAGAATTATTAAATAATATTGACATAACGAGTAAATTAAAAGATGATATGAAAGAAATTGATGATGAACGTAATAGAATATTTCAACAAGTTCAAAAGAAAATGGAAGAAAAGGAAAATGAGGATTTATGCAGACACAAGAAAGTAATAGAAAGTATCGTAGATAACCCAGGTATTGTTTTTAAAGATATTAATAATAGTTCAATTGCAATCCAACAGGGCGTAATTAACTCAAGCCAAGAAATTAATAACTCTCAAACATTTGATTACGAAGCAGTTCTTGATGTTATGAATCAAATTAAAACACATTTCGGTTCACAACAATTCAATGAGTCTTTTGGAGAAAATTCAGATGCAATTAAGAAGATTGTTGAGGATGTAATTAATTTATCGAAGGGGAAAGAAGAACCTTCACTAATAAAAAAGTCGGTAGATTTATTAAAGCAGATGGCAATTGGTGCTGGAGGAAATTTAATTGCGGCTGGGATAGTTGGTTTACTATCAACATTACCAATCATTTAACATAAAGGTGGCGTACAAATGGCGTTAAAGTGGCGTGTTCGTGGCGTTTACATTTGATTTTCTATGTGTTATTTTAGTAGTATAGAAGGTTGGGTATATTATATCCAGCTTTTTTATTTTCCCCATTTACCCCTATTGATTATGACCTTTATGTTTCGGTAGGTAGCCATAAAGTGAGTTAAAAAGATTGCTATTAGCAATGAGCAAGTGAGTAAGTCCTTACCTACAGGCAAAGCTAATCAATAAGCATTTAGTCGTTAGGCTAGGTGCTTTTTTATTTTATTTAAACTAAGTGAGGTGAGTATGTATGGTTAATAAATACAAGTTTAAAATATTCATAAACCCTGGTGCCACTAGAGAACAGGATTGTTGTTGTTCAGCTTATGATCCAGGTTGTGAGAGGGGTTATAATGGCGAGTGTATATTAATCAAATATACTTACAATCCATTTAACGATACTGACATTGAAGAATGTCGGAGGAATGAAACTAGAACCTATCAGAAAAGGCATGGAAGGTTTAAGAGTAAGAGGTTTTAAGATAAAGGATTTTCACTTCTTTTGTAGAAATGTAAATATAAGGAGGTGAGAGTATGTCAGATAGAATAGATGTAGACCCAACACCAATTCAAAGAAATAGAAGAGATGTTGCAATAGAGTTAGTTAATTTATATGTTGAAAAAGGATGCCATTTAGGAAAAGAGATTACAGAAGATAAAATAGCTGGATTATATGAAAGGTATCATCAATTAGCAGTAAATTGTGATCATCAGAAACTTAAACAACAGTAAAAATAATAACTAAGGAACTCTAGAAATAGGGTTCTTTTTTATTTTACATAAAAGGAGAATAAGCATGGCACAACGTAGAATGAGAGAGTGTAAGCATAGAGGATGTATAAAGCTAACTCGTAGTGAACATGGCTATTGTGAAGAACATGAGAGAGAGTATCTGGATAAAGTTAATGCAGCAAAGAAGAAGTGGAAGATTGAGAATAACTATAAAAGACCTAGGAACTCCAAGGTTGAAAAGTTCTATTCAAGTAAGCAATGGCAACAGTTAAGGGCATACATAAAGGCTAGAGATAATTACTTGTGTCAAGATTGCTTGAAGGAAGGTAGAATAACCATAGCTAACCAAGTGCATCACATTGAACCTATCCTAAAAGCTTGGGACAAAAGGTTTGAAGAAGATAACTTAATTAGTCTATGTCATGAACACCATATGATTAGGCATGGACATAAGATTAGTTTAAATGATGATTAATATTAATAGGAGTGAGGATATGAAGAAATCAATATATAGATTGAAAGATTATATAGAATCACATAAGTGTAATATATACTTAATAGCTAATGATGACCTAGTAGGAGATATATACCGAGGGTATGTAGAAGATGAATTAAAAACAGATAACTATATTGCATTTATAAGAGAAACAAATATGTATTCAGCAATGAACGATATAACTAATAAGGATAAGGAATGTGTAATACTTTTATGTGGTAATTGGTACAAGAATCCTTTAGTGAGGAAACATAACTTATTAGATATTTTCAGCAATAATAAATGCTACACAATACCTATAGATGAAATAGAGAAATCACCAGTAGAATGTATTATTAATACTAATACATTTCAGTATGAAGTATGGACAAAAGATAAATATATATCTTACTTATGTTGTGATGGTGGTGATTTAAATAACTCTATTAAAATATGGAATGAGGTTAGTAAGGGATATAACTTTGTAATAGCTATCAAGAGTAATGATGAAAGTATAGGTTATATGATTTACTCAGTAGGTTACTTTAATGATTATATAGTTGGTAATAAGATTAAGGATGATATAAATAAATATATTAAGGATGGTTGTATATGAATAAGGAACAAGTATTAATACTATTACAACTAACTGATAAGCAACTAGATTGGTTAGAGGATGATTACTTAAGAATACATAAGGAATATATACAGAGAGTGACAAAGAATAATAAGTATGAGGAATGGTATATTAAAGCATTAATAGAATGGAAGAGTAAGAGGGAGAAGTATATCCCCCCTACCTACTAGAAAAAGAGGAAATCACTACAGTACCGTTGTTACCAGAGTTCCTCGCACAAAGTTCCTTAAATGAATGAAAAAAGGGGGTGTCTCAGAATGGCAAGACCTAGTAAGACTTATATACAACTTATTGAAGAAGGAAATTCACATATGACTAAAGAGGAGCTAGAGTACAGAAAAAGCCAAGAGGAGGCACTTCTAACAAAAGTTCCTTTAACAGAATTTCAAGAAACGAAGGACAATCCTAAATCACATGAAGAATTCTTAAGAATTAGGAATTTATTAAGAAAAATAGAGAAAAACGACGATTTATTTGCAGGTCCAGTTAATAGGTACGCAATGTTAAATGCAGAGTGTCTTGATTTCTTAGAAAAGAGAGAAACGTTTTATAAATCAATCGAGGAACTGGAAAATGAATATAAAACACAAGATACAAAAGAGCCTACAATTCCAACTTTGGATTATCTAAAATTAAGAGCTTCACTCCAAGGTCAAATAATAGCACTGGACAAGCAAATTCAAAACAAAAGAAAAATGATGTTGGATATTGAAAAGGAAAATCTTATGACAGTTGCTTCAGCGTTAAGGAGTATACCTAAGAAACCTATAGAAAGCAAAGAAGAGGACAGTGAAGAGGAAAAACTCTTTGGTGGTAATCTGTGATTTCTGATAAAACAAGAAAAGAAATTTTAAAGGCCATTACCCCTGAGAGTCTAAAGGAAGAGTTACTACAGTATTGCAATGATATACTCACAGGCAGAATTAATGCATGTAAAAAGCACAAACAAGCATGTAAAAGATTTTTAAATGACTTAGAAAAATCTAATAACGAGGACTATCCATTTTATTTCGATATAGATGAACTTTACAGATTCTATATGTGGTGTAAAATGTTTAAACACAGAGTTGGAATATTAGCTAAAAGACCTATAGAGCTAGTAGCAATCCAGCTCTTTATTTGTGGGAATATATTTTGTTGGAAATACAAAAGTAGCGGTTATAGAAGGTTTAGAAAAGCTTACATCCAACTAGCGAGGAAAAATGCTAAGTCACAATTACTTGCATGTATAGCAACATACGAATGTTTCTTAAGTGAAGAACAGGCAGAGGTATATATAACTGGTTGGGATAGAAAAGGTTCAAATGTAGTTTATAGAGAAATCCTTTTTCAAATAGATACAAATACTCCTAAGTTGCTTAAAGGTAAATATTCTACAAGTTATGGAAAGATTACTCATAAGAAAAGTGGTTCATTTATAGAACCTCTTTCAAAAGAAGCTAAGAATAGTGATAGTGCAAATAACCCAAGTTTAGCAATCGTAGATGAATACCATCAACATATTACATCTGAAATATATGATTCTCTTTTAGGTGGTATGGTTGCTAGAACTCAACCTTTAATAGTTATTATAACTACTGCTGGATTTGATTTAAGCAGACCATGTTGTAAGGAATATCAATATGTAAGTAAAATACTTGACCCAGATATGAATGTAGATAATGATGAATACTTTGTTTTAATATGTGAACTGGATCCAGAGGATGATATTAATGATGAAAGTGTATGGATAAAAGCTAATCCGATAGTAGCATCATATGAAAATGGTATTAACTATTTAAGACAACAATTAAAAACTGCAATAGATGCACCGGAGAAAATGAGGACATTACTCACTAAAAACTTTAATCGGTGGGTAGATATGAAAGAAAATGGCTATATGAATATGACTAAATGGAATGCTAATGAAGAAATATTCGCATTAGATAAGTTTAGGGGCATGGATTGTATATTAGGTATGGACTTATCAACTAAGCTTGACTTAACATCTATTGTTTTTGAATTTTATCTTGATGGAATTTATTACACATACCAACATTCATTCCTTCCGGAAGAGGAGTATAACAAGAGGGTTAGGGAAAATAAATATAATTTTGCTTTATGGAAAGAACAAAAATACTTAACTGTTATTCCAGGTGCAACAATAGATTATAATTACATCTCTGATTATATTCATGAGATTGAAAAAGAGCATAGAATAAATATATTAGAGATTTGTTATGACCCAGCACATGCACATCAATTTGTTTTAGACTTAGAATTTGAAGGTTACACAACTGTGGAGGTAAGACAAGGGCCATTCACATTAAATGAACCTACAGAGGACTTTAGAAAGCAAGTCTATGACAATGTAATGAAACATACCAATGATGGTTTATACAATTGGGCCATGGGTAATGCAGTATGTGCCAATATAAACAGGAAACAATCTTATACAATGCTAGATAAAGCTAAGTCTTTTGAAAAGATTGACCCAGCTGCAGCTACAATAAATGCACACTATAGAGCAACTAAAATACTTGTGACTGGTAGTACAGATATATTCTATTCTCCAGATATTTAGATTTGAAAGGAGGTGAAGACGTGGGAATATTTAATTTAATACGAAATTTCTTTAAAACTCCTTTTAAAACTGCCATAAAGAGGGATTTTAGTAGATTTTCTTTTTTTAACAAGGACTTAGCAACTAATGAAACTATATTTAGTGCAGTTAGTATGTTGAGTAATGCAATAGCGAGTGCACCTTTGAGTGTTAACCAGGACTATGTAAAATTAAAACCTAGAGAACATGAACTTGCTAGGTTATTCGAATATGGTCCGAATCCAAGAATGTCTACTTTTAATTTTGTTAAAACAATGGAAGTAAACAGACTTACAGAAGGAGCTGCTTATGCAATAAAAGAATATGGTTATGGTGGAGAAATAAGCGCATTATGGGTGCTAAACGGTGACTATGTTGAGCCTATTATTGAAAGCGATAGTAATGAACTTTACTATCAGATAAGAAATGGTGGAGAGCCTAGATATGTTCACAACTCGCATATAATAGCAGTTGATTATTTAACTACAGATGGATACACTCCTATAAGTCCATTAGACGTATTAAGAAACACAATAGATTATGACCGAGAAATTAAAGAATTTAGCTTAAATCAGATGCAAAATGGTTTAAAAGCTAACATAGTTGTTAAGCTACAAAGTAAATTAGGTGAAGAGGAATTAAAAACATACAATGAAATGCTTAGCAGATTCCAAAAGAATGGTATCTTGTATGTTGATAGTGGGAAGGAATTTCAAGAATTAAAAAATACTTCTTTTATTGACCCTAACGTAGCAGCAGTTGAACAAATAACCGTTGAAAGAGTTGAAAGAGTATATAATATGCCTGGAAAACTAACCGGAAAAGCTACAAATGTAGAGGATTTATTGTATTTAAAGGATACAATATTACCTACTGCAAGGATGTATGAGCAGGAGTTTACTAGAAAGTGTTTAAGTGAACCAGATAGAGATGAAGGAATAAAAGCTAAACTATCTCTTAATGGATTTGCAAGGGCAGATATGAAAACTAGAGGAGATTTCTATTTTAAAGGAATTAGGTCTAGTTGGTTTTGTTCTGATGAGATAAGAGCTCTAGAAGATATGCCTCCGATACCAGGAGGAGATGTATACTACGTATCCAGGGACTTAGTTCCTATAGATAAAATAGATTTAGTCTTAAAAGGCAATAAAAACATGTAAAGTCTTAGAAATAAAGTTTATTTTTATACCTAAATTTATTGAAGGGAGGTGAACATATGAAAGAAGATAAGAAATTTTGGAAAATAGAAGCAAAATTGGGCACAAAAAAAGCTGACTTATATATATATCATGAAATTAACTCTTATCACTTTGAAGGAGTAACAGATTCAGCAGATAGCATTCACAAAGAATTAAGTGAATTAGGCGATATAGATGTATTAAATATATATATAGATAGTCCAGGAGGAATGGTAACGACTGGTATGGCTATATATGAACAGTTAAAAAGAAAGTCGCAAGAATGCAAGATAGTAGCTCATATAGATGGATTAGCTGCTTCAATATCATCTGTAATTCCTTTAGCAGCAGATGAAGTTATAATGGCAAGAAATGCTTTTTATATGATTCATAAAGCATCAATAGGCATTTATGCTAATGCAGATGAGTTAGAGAAAAAAATAGAATTGTTAAAAAAGATGGATAATAAAATAAAAAACATCTATCTAGATAAAGCTAATGGCAAGTTGGATGAATCAACTTTAGATAGCTGGTTAAATTCAGGTGACACTTGGTTAACAGCAGAGGAAGCTTTAAAGTATGGATTAGTAGATTCAATATCTGATGAAATTAAGGCAACAGCCAAATACGATAATGAAGTCTTAGGACATTATAAAAATGTTCCGAAGGCTTTTTTTAATGCCAAAAACCAAGAAAATAACTATAAAACAGAAGAAAAACCAGTAATGGATGAAGCAACAAAAGCTATGATAGCAAGAATAAATGCTAAAAAACAAGATTGGAATTTATAAAAAATAAAGAAAGAAGGAATGTTAAGTGAAAAAGAACAGATATCAATTACAACAAATGTTAGATGGGGTTAGACACTCATTGGGAGAAGCAACAGATAAATTAACTGCTATGTATGGAGATACTACTTCTAAAATAGAAGATAGAGAAAAACAGGCTACAGTAGTTAAGGATTTAGAGGAAAGGGAAAAAGGGATAAATGACCAACTAAAGGCTTTAGATGATGAAGCAGCAGCTAAACTAGCAGCTCAAAGCAAAGTAAATCCAGTGGCTGATACAGAAAAAGATAAAGTTATAAATGCTAAGGCACAGTTAATTAAAAATGTTATGGCTGGAAAACCAGTTGATCAAACAATTTTAAATGTTTTAGGTGATGGTTCATCTTTAGGAAATGGAGATAAAGTCCTACCTAAAACTATGACTAATGATTTATTATATGAGCCAATGGCTAAAAACCCATTAAGAAAAATATCTACTTTTACAAATATCACAAATCTAGAAGTACCAAAGATAGCATTTTCTCTTGATGATGATGATTTCTTAACTAGTGATACTGAAACTGCAAAAGAATTAAAAGCATCTGCTGACACTATAGTGTTCACAAGAAATAAATTCAAGGTATTCTGCGACATAACAGAAACAGTTCTAAATGGTACAAGTACTAATTTAGTTCAAGTTGTTAATGCTGGACTTGAAAGTGGTCTTGCTAAGAAAGAAAAAAAGGTTGCCTTTGCATCTGCAACTCCAACTGAAATGTCATTCTATTACAAGGATACAGTTAATCCTAATAACAATGGTTCATCTGACTATGTTATAAAGAAAGCTGCAGGAGCAACAATGTATGCTGCTATATTAGCTGCTTTAGCTGATCTAGAAGATGATTATGCTGAAAATGCAAGAGTAACAATGAAAAAATCAGATTACTTTAACATGATTACTACTTTAGCAAACGGAAATGCTTCATTGTATGCAGCTCAACCAGAACAAATTATAGGAGCACCAGTTGAATTCTGTGATTTAGCAGTAATACCAGTAGTTGGTGATTTCAAATATTCTCACTTCAACTATGACTTAAACATGATTTACGATAGAGATAAAAATGTTAAAACAGGAATTGAAAGTTTTGTTTTAACTGCTTGGATAGATCATAAAATAAAAATGAGAAGTGCATTCAGATTAGCGGTAGTTACACCCTAGTGAGCCATCCGTAGTCTATACAATTAGCGGATTAAGTAGCAAGACAGTAACAGAATTAAAGGGCATATGTGATGGATTAAGTATTGCTTATGCTACTAATGATGTTAAAGACAAGTTAATAGCTTTAATAGCAAAAAATAAAGGAATAAGCTATGTAGAAAGTGATTTAACAAGTAAAACTTTAGCTAATTTACAGGCTATATGTGATGGCTTAGGAATAACTTATACTGTAGAGAATACAGAAGAAGAATTAAAAGCTAAGATTTTAGCGTAGAAGGGGTGGTCATATGATTACCCTTTTGCAAATTAAAGAATGGTTAAGAATAGATCATGATGAAGAAGATAGTTTAATACAAAGTTTAATAGATGGTAGCACTGCGATTATTCAAAGTGCTACTGGCATTAAAAAAGAATATATAGAGTCTACTACAGATGAACGTCTAAAAAATCTATATCTAATGGTTCAAAGAATACTCATTACAGACCTTTATAGTGAAAGAGATACTGAAAATAAAGCATTAATAAGCTATTATATTCAGCTAGAAGTGGCATATAAGGGGGTCTTAAATAGTGAAACTCAACAAGTTTGATATAAAACCTCATGAGTTTAAGCATCCAATTGAAATTCAAAGACTCACACCAGGAGTTGATGAAGATAATATTCCTATAGAAGATAATTGGAATACTCTCTTCAAGACTCGTGCAAAGGTACTAAATGTAAGAGGGAATGAATATTTTGAAGCACAAGAAGTTGGATCGAAGATAGAGAAAACATTTTATATTAGAACTAGAAGAGGTAATCCAGTAACTAATTTAGATAGAGTTATATATAAAGGTATTACTTATGACATTGAATATGCAAATGACATTGAAGAGGCTGGAATTATAACAGAAATTAAGGTTAAGTTGGTGAAATAATGAGTTTAGAGATTAAGGGAATAAATTCATTGATGAATAAGCTTAATAAGTTGTCTAATATAAATACTAAAAAGGCAGTTGAAGAAGTAGCTGATACTGTGGAATTTGAAATAAGGGTAAGTGCAAGTTCGTTTTCTGATACGGAGGCAAAGTATATTGCTAAGTGTGAAGCAAGAGAAGGTGAAAGATCATACTTTGTAGATATTGGCTTAAAGAATGATAATGCACCATTTGAACTTTGGAAAGGCTTGTGGTACCAAAATTGGGGTTATTTCAACTATGGTTGGAATTTCAAAGGTCAATACTATATAAAACCTCACCAATTATGGTTTAATGAAGCAGTTAATAGAATTGAAGGGCCTACACTGCAAAAGATGAAAAGTAACCTTAGGAAAGAAATAAAAAAGGCTATGGAGTAGGAGGGTGAGTATGAATAAGTTAATTAAACAAGCATTAGATAGCATAGGAATAAAAAGCTTTTATATAACTAAAGAAAGTTATGAGGGTGAATGTGTTGTTTATAATTACATCTCAAAACCTTCTTACTATGCTGATAATAAGTTGAAAGGTATTGAGTATACAATATTACTTAATATTTACTCTAAAGCTAAAATAGAGGAAACAAAATCAAAAGTAATAAGTGCAATGAATACTTATGGAATTAGAGGTGGAGTAGCACAAAAGACAATGAAAGAAGAAAATGGCATGTATAATACTCCAATACAGTTTAATGGATTTAAGGGAGCTGAATAATAGATGGCCACTATAAAAGTAGATATAACAGGTTTCGATAAGTTTAAAAACATGGCTGAAATTATAAAAGATTTTTTAGAGGATGAAGATATACCAAAGAATATTAGAAAAAAGTATTCAAAAGAAGTGGAAGATAAAGTCTTAGGAAACTAAGGCTTTTTATTATGCAAAAATAAGGAGGAATGTATAAATGACTAGAAAAAGAACAGGGTGTAGAAATTGCATGGTAGCAGAGCAAATAAACACTGAAGGAGTAATAACCTTTGGAACTCCAGAACCAATAAAAGACTTGGAGGAATTCTCTTATAATTATAGCTATGCAGAAGGTTCAAACTATGCAGATAACAGACAAAATATATATAAGAAAAAACCTACTGGAGTAAATACTTCTTTGACTTTCTCAGATTTGTTATTAGCTATGGAAGCTAAATTGATGGGGAAAAAATATAGCAAAGGCGGAGCTAGTACAAATATAAACGACCAAGCAAAACCAGTAGCATTGTTATTTCAAGAAACCTTTGATGATGGTTCTTATATTAATAACGTTTTTTACAATGTAAAGTTATCAAAAGATGAGAGCTCAGGAAAGACAGAAGGAGAAAATATAGAATTCACTCCTACAACATTAGTTGGTAGAGGGTTACCACTTACGAACCCAAGTGGAAAAGGTGATGGAGATATAGACTTTAAAATGGATTCTGCAGATACTACTGTAGATAAAACTAAATTAGATGCTTTCTTTACAGGTGTTCAATTCTATGAAGAAACAATTTAGTTTAAAGGGCTAGTTAATTCTAGTCCTTTTTCTTTTAGAAGGAAGTGATGAAAATGGAATTAGTTAAGAAGATAAAAGAAATCAATATCGAAGGTGAAGAATTTATAATGACCTTTGATATGAGGTCTATAGCAACATATAAAGAGATAACAGGAACTAGTTTTAATAGAGGTGCTACTAAGCTATTCCAATATGATGATGAAGCTGTAATATACTTTATAGCTAGTACATTGCGAAGAAAAGAAACCCCAGATATACCTTTAGGTAATGAGGTTGTACAAGGTGATTTAATATATTTTTTATTGAATCATACAATGGATGTTATAGAGTTGATAGCTGAATCATTACCAGAAAATAAAAACTCAAAAAAAAAAAGAGAAACAGATGAAGACGTAGATCTAGATTGGATGTTTTATGCTTATACTACGATTTTAGGTAAGAATGAGGATGAATTTTGGGGAGCAACTCCAAGAAGAGTTTTTAAGCAAATAGATATTCATAAAGATGTTAATAAACCTAGAAATAAAAATAATAAGTCTAAAAATGGAGTTAATGAAGTTACTGGAGAAGTAACTAGATTAAAGGTTTTAGACTAGAAAGGAGGAAATATGGGAGAGCAACTACTCGTTACCATAGGAGCAAAAGACAGTGCTAGTACAGTTATTAAAAAGGTTAATAGTGAATTAAAGTATTTAGACAAAGAATATGGATTAGCAAAGAAAAGTTCTAAGGATTTTGAGAGTTCACAAGATGGATTAAGAACTAAATTAGATTATCTAGGCAATAAATACGAAGTAAATAAAACTAAATTACAGGCTTATAAAAATCAACTCGATAAAGCAAAAGAAAGTGTTGCTAAGAAAGAAGAAGAGCTTGAAAAACTTAAAAATGCTGAGGGTGATAATGCTGTAGCTATAGAAAAAGCTGAAAAGCAACTAGAAAAGTATAAGGATCAACTAGATAAAGCAAATAAAAATATTAATCTTACAGAAAAAGAAATGGGTAATTTAACAAAAGAGATTGATAGTACTAGTGAATCTTTAGATAATTTCAAAGTTGAGCAATTTAAAGCTAGGATGGAAGAAGTATCTCAATCGGTTCAAGATGCTGGACAAAAGATTAAGAACGTAGGACAAGGGATGTCTAATATAGGTGGAGGGTTAATGAAACTTTCTGCACCTATACTTGCTGGAAGTGTAGCTATAGGAAAAATGAATATGGATTTTGAACAAGGCATAGCTAATATAAATACATTGCTAGATGATACAACTAACCTGGATTCATATAAAAATAAAATAAAAGAATTATCAGATGATACTGGTATAAACGTTGAAATAATGACAGATGGAATGTATCAAGCAATTTCTTCATTAGGTGATGCTGGAAAGCAAACTGAGGGAATATTTGAAGTTATGGCTAAGTCCTCTAAAGCTGGAGGAGCTGAAACTTCCGACTCTGTTTCTCTGATAAGTGCAGCTATGAAAGGATATGGGGATATATCTGAAAAATCTGCACAAAAAGTAAGTGATTTAGCTTTTGTAACTGCTAAATTAGGAGTTACTACCTTTCCTGAAATGGCTAAAAGTATGCAACCTTTATTCCCGTTATCCAGTGCTCTTAATATAAGTATGGAAGACTTATTTGGTAGTATGGCTACATTGACAGGAGTAACAGGAAATACAAGTGAAGTATCAACTCAATTAAAGGCTATATTTAGTAATTTGATTAAGCCAACAAAAGCAATGGCAGAAGTTATTAAGAAATATGGATATGAGAACTCACAGGCCATGATAAAGAGTGAAGGAATGGCTGGAGTACTAGAGATACTACAAAAAGAAACTGGTGGAAGTGCTGACAAGATGGGAGCTTTGTTCTCTAGTACTGAAGCATTAACTGCAGTAACTGCTTTATGTGGAGCAAACTACAAAGATTTTATTAATAAATCTGGACAGATGAATAATGTATTAGGTGCTACAGATACAGCTATGAAGAAAGTATCTAGTACTGAAAAAGATAAATTAACTACATCTATAAATAGATTGAAGAATAGTTTTTTAGAATCTGGTGAGAAATTGACACCACTTATAGATGGCCTTTCTAATGGTATAGAAGATGTAGCTAATGCAATAGGTAAAATGAATCCAGAAGTAGTTGCATCTATAGCTAAAATAGGATTATTTACATTTGCCACAGGAGGAGCTTTAAAAGGTGTAGGAGGTCTTACACAAGGCATAGGTTCTTTAGTTATTGGAAGTGGAAAAGCTATTGGAAAGTTTGGTGAGTTCGCAGCTAAGGCAAAAACAATGGAAACTGTAAGTAGTATGGCTAGTGTTGGAGGAGTAGGAAAGCTAGGAGCTGCAATTACAGGTGTAGGTACAGCCACAACAGGAGCAACAGGAGGGGTATCTATTTTAAGCACTGGATTAAGTGCATTAGGAGGTATAGCTTTACCACTGGCAGCTACAGTGGCAGCACTAGGAGGAGCATTTTACGCCGCTCACGAGTATAACGATTTAATGAATTCTAGTGTTCTTAAATCTACAGATGAAATGTCAGCAATGGAGATAATATTAGGTAGCTTGACAGGTGCAACATTACACTCCAAAGAAGAAATGGAAAAGATGGGCTATGTATACGCTGAGTGGAATAGTGATGTAAGTCCAGAAACGCAAAAGGCATTAGACAGTATAGCAGAGAAATCTAGGAATCTACAGTTAGCAATAGATAGTGTGAACTTTGATGGCGTAATAACAAAAGAGGATATTACTATAGTTAAGACTAAAACAGATGAATGGTGTAATAGCATAATAGAAGTTATAAATAATAATAAATCTGAAATCAATAGCTCTATAGAAGGACTATTCGGTGCCGATGGAATTGTTACCGAACAAGAGCAAAAGGTATTAGATATATTAAATAATTCTAATGATGAAAAGAAAAAAATAGTTGAAGAGTCAGCGGCTAAAATTAAAGAAATAAACGAAAGAGCATCTAAAGAAAATAGAGAAATAAGTAGAGCAGAACAGGCTGTAATTAAAGGTGAAATTATAAAAGCAAATAAAGCAGTATTAGACAGCATGAATATATCAAGTGAGGAGAAATTAGCAGCTCAAAACCTTTTCTTTGAAAAGTCCAATGCGCATAGTGCAAGGGCATTATCGGAATCTATCATACAAGAAAAGACTGCTAGGGATGAGCAGATAGCTATAATTAAAGAAAAGTATGATTCAGGAATTCAGGCACTTAAGGCAAAGATAGAAGGTATGAGTGGATTAGAAAAAGAACAAGCAGAAGCTGAACTTCAAAATCAGATAGAGCAACGAGATCTGCTTATACAGAATGAAAATGAGAAATGGAATGGCATAATAGGAGCTTGTGAAGAAAAGTATCCTCAGTACATGGATAAAATAAATAAATATACTGGTGAAGAAATGAGTTTTTGGGACAGAAGAAAAAATGAAAGATTTCAGAAAGAAATTGCTAAATATGATGAAATCAATAGAATTACAGAGGACGGAACATATAGACTTTTGAACACCGAAACAAAAACATGGGATAACATAGTAGTTAAAACAGATGAAGCCACAGGAGAAATAATTGCACTTAATAAATTGAATGTTTCTGAACGTGGTATAGGGAGAGATAGTGTAGTAGGCTACAGTAAAGATATATGCAATCAGATGGATGAAGAAGTTAGAAATGCAATTAAGAATAGAAGTATTATGACAAGTATCATGAATGGTTATACAAAAGCAACTGTGGATTCTAATGGAAACATCTTAGATAGTAACAATAAAGTTATAGGCTCTTTAGATAGAATGACTACTGCCACAGATGGTACAAGACAAGGTTTTATTGATATAAATGGTACTCCGGTTAAAATAAAAACTAATGCAGATGGAACTATTAAAAATTTAAAGGAAATAAAAACAGCTATAGATAATATTCCTTTAAACAAAAATGTTACATTGACTGTAAAAGAGCAAAGATGGAGGTCTAGTGCAAGTGATGGTATAGATAGATTTTATGCTGATGGAACTAATTATGCACAGCCTGGTGTTGCCTTTGTAGCAGAAGAAGGACAAGAGTTAATTGAAAAGAATGGTACATTTTATTTAACTGGTGATGATGGACCTCAGCTCTTTAATTTTAGTGGAGGGGAAAAAGTTTATACTGCAGCACAAACAAGAGATATCTTGACTAGCGGAAGTTATTATAGTGCTGATAGTTTAGCTAGTAGAGAATTAATAAATAGCACTACTAACAACTATAGCACTTATAATAATAGTTCTATGAATACTGGAGGAATTGATTATAGTGTTATGGCACAAACAGTTGCACAGGCAGTTGCACAAGCCATACAAAACATATCTTTAACAGGTAGTGTAAAGCTAGATGATAGTTCTATTGTTGGTAAGGTTAGTAATAGTTTCGCTATGGCTGGAAGGAGGGCGAGATAATGCTTATAAATAATATAGATATTAGTGTTTTTGGAGCAAGTGTAAGTAATAAGCTCATACAACCTACAACAATTGAAATTGAAAAGATTAGAATTAAAAATAGCTTTAATCAAATAGATAGTAAAAAACAGTTTAAAAAAGTATCTATAAAATTACTATTCGAAGGTGAAAACAGGGATGTTATTAATAATAATATCTCTAATTTTATGTCTAAATTAATAAATGAAGTAGATATAAAGTTTAAGAATTTATCTCACTTTTATCATGTTTACATTGTGGATCATAATTTAGAGGACACCGATTTTGATGAATGGTTATATCTAAACATAGAACTTGTAGGATATGAGTACTCTACACAGATAGTAGAAGCCATGAACCGAATAACAACTAAGACTATAAATGTACCAGGCAACACAGAAACACCAGCTACAGTAGAAATTACTCCAAGTGTAAGCATTATAGATATAGTTTTAACGGGTTTATCTGATGAACCTATGACTATTAAAAACCTTACTGGTGGTAAAAAAGTAATCATAGATGGTGAAGAAGGAATTGTAACAGTAGATGGAGTTAATAAGTTTAATGATACTGATATGTGGGAGTTCCCAAGACTTAAATCAGGAGCAAATACTATTACAGTTAGTAGAAATAATGTAGATATAAATATTAAATATAAACCAAGATTTATTTAAGAAAGGATGATTTTAATGAAAGAAATAATTATAAATGAAGGTGGAATAGAAGTAATGGATGGAGAATTAAAGATTAGAAAAAAATAAAGGAATTACTCATATTATGTAGAAATATATTACATAAATGGGGGTGAAAAAATGAATCAACTAGAATATGAATTAAAAGATGGAAGAATAATTACAACGCCAGCTAATTTTAAATTATCAGGAATTGAAATGCTAGTACCATCAATAATTAACCTTAAAGATAATAATGGGAATTATACATTTAAGGATATGAATGGTGAACTAAAAGTTAAAGCATCTGAAATAGCAAGTGTTAAATTTATATTCTAACAAAAGAGCTTACATATGTAGGCTCTTTTTTAATATCTAAAAATGAAAGGATGATTTAAATGTTAAAAACAAATAAAAGTATTACATTAACAGGATATAGCATTATAGAAAATAAACAAGTAGCATACATGAATGCTACAATTTCCACAGATGGAGGAAATGTTGGGAGTGTAACAAGGAGCATACAAAACCAGGAATTGTATAATGCAAATAAAGCTGAAGTAAGAGCCGATATGGATAACTTTGATAAGGAGCTTTATGCTATAGAAGATGAATTAGTAGGAGGTGCTACAAGTGAAGCTTAGTAACGAAAGAATAGTAAATGATGCAAATGTACTAGGTACAATATCACAGAAGAATTTACCTATCAAGGTGAGTTATGCTATAGCAAAGAATATCTCTAAGATTGAAACAGAGATTAAAGTCTACAATAAAGAAAGACAAAAGCTTATAGAAAAGTATTCGGTGAAAGATGAAGAAGGAAAACCATTAATAGAAGATAATAATATAAGGATTGCACCAGAACATGTTGAAGATTGGAACGGAGATATTAAGGAACTTCTAGCAATAGAGAATGAGATTGATATCCACAAGTTCCATATAGATGAACTTATAAACTCTAAGTGTGATATGAGTCCAGCAGAGCTAATGTTAATAGATTATATGATAGAGGAATAAAAGTACCTCTATTAGATGGGAGGTGCTTAAATATTGTTACAATTATATGATTTAAACAAGATAAAAATAAAAGGCTTAAGGTTATATAAAGACATGAATATAGAAAGTGTATTGTCCAGTGGAGATAAGACACTTTCTTTTTTATATCCTTCCAGGCTATCCAAGGACATTAAAGAGGAATGTTATATAAGAACTAAAAAGGATGAGTTTGTAGTAAAAGAAATATCTACAAATGGGGAATGGAACTCTATAAAGGCAACTCTTAATGTAGAGAACTTAGAAGGTCAAGCATGGGAGCATTTTGATACTACAGAGAAAACTATTAGCGAATGTTTAACTCTTGCAGTAGCTGGAACTGGATGGACAGTACAAGTTAATGGAGTAAATAAGAAAAGGACTATAAGAAAAACTAATTGTAGTACCTGGGATATTATCCAACAGGCAAAGAAAACTTACTTAGTGGAAATTGAGTTTGATACACTTAATAAAAGGATAAATATAGCCCAAAAGCTTGGAAATGACAAGGGAGTCTATTTTATGGATTCTCTTAATTTACGTAATTTAGATGTTCAATCTAACTCCTATGACTTTTTTACAAGGATTATAGCCATAGGAAAAGATGACCTCAAAGTTACAGTAGAAAATTATCAGTATTCTTCTAAAAAGAAAACTTTTATATGGAAAGACGAAAGGTACACAGATATTAATTCTCTTACAGAAGATGCAACTAAAAAATTAGAGGAAATATCCAAGCCATATAAAGCTTATGGAGCTGACATAATAGACCTGGCTAATACATCTAGTAAGTATAGTATCTTAAGTTATGGACTAGGAGATACCATAACATTAATATCTAAAGATAAAGGCATTAAAGAAAAGCAGAGGATAGTTAAAATTACAGAATATCCGGAAGAACCACACCGAAACTCTTGTGAAATAGCTAATTCTATCCTAAGTTTTACAGATATACAAAAAGAATATAATGATACTGTAGACACAGTAAGTAATATTACAACAGATAATGGGACAGTAGATGGTTCAACAGTTAACAGTATAACTACAAAACAAATTAGCGATTTTGAAGCAAGTGTAGGAAAAATTACTGATTTAACTGTAGTAAATGCTAGGATAGATAATTTGTATGCAGAAAAAGCAGATGTAGGCTCTCTTAATGCAGTTTTAATAAGAGTAGGCGATCTAGAAGCTACAAAAGCTAATGTAGAAGAACTTACTGCAATTAATGCAAGTATAGTTAATCTCCAAGCTAATAAAGCTAACATAACAGACCTTACAGCCAGTGTAGGAAGAATAGAGATATTAGAGTCTAGTGTAGGAGATATACAGACCCTTGTTAATGGAAATCTTACATCTAACAATATACAATCTCTAATACTAAGTTCGGATAAAGTAACAGTAGTAAATGGTTTTATTAAAAATGCCATGATTGAGAATTTAGATGTAAGTAAGATTAATGCTGGAGATATTTCTACTAATAAATTTAGGATAAAATCCGATAATGGTGGCATTGAAATAGTAGGAGCTACACAACAATTTAAGGATAAAAATAATAGAGTTAGAATACAGATGGGACAAGATGCTCTAGGAAATTTTAATTTTATTTTACGTGGAGAAGATGGAACTACTACATTAATAGACCACACAGGTATTAAAGAAAATGCTATTGCGGATGACTTAATTAAAGGCAATATGATATCTGAAAATGCAGTAGGTGGTAAGCAGATAGATTATAATAGTTTCACAGAAGAATTCAACAAGGATACTAATACCCATACTTTAAAATCTTCTAAGGTACTGTTAGATAAAAATAATCAAACATTAG
Source organism: Clostridium sp. UBA4395 (assembly GCF_002390995.1). NCBI lineage: Bacteria > Bacillati > Bacillota > Clostridia > Eubacteriales > Clostridiaceae > Clostridium > Clostridium sp. UBA4395. The sequence goes on along the minus strand of NZ_DGRF01000018.1, from coordinate 37,067 downwards.
ATATAGCATTTAATACACTTAGCACTACTGTTGATGGGATTGAGGTTGGTGGTAGAAATTATGTTAAAAAATTAGGTGGGGATACTTACGATTTAAATAGTATATATAGTACTGATAGGACTAATTCATCATTTGAGGTGATAAATAATAAAAAGTGTTTGAAATTTTTAGGAAGCACTCAATTAAGAATAAATAGTATAGTAATTCAACCAAATATCACATACACTTGGAGCTTTAATGTGTATACTACAGGTACGGGTACGACTATTAATTGTGTGGAATGGGATGGTACATCTTATGGTGGTAAAGCGTATAATATATCCACAACTCCAACGAAAATTTCCCATACATTCACATCAAAAAGTACTTCGATATATGAGATACTGCATATAACCGGATTGGTATCTACCAATCCTTACTATTTTTCAGACTTCAAACTTGAAAAAGGCAACAAACCTACAGATTGGACTCCAGCTCCAGAGGATATAGATGCATCTATTCAAGGTGTAAAAACCATTACAGAAAGTAATACTACTGCTTTAAATATCCAACAAGGTAAGATAAGTGCATTAATATCTAACACTACAATAGTTAAGGATGGACAGACCATACAACTTAAAGATTCTTATAATTCTACTGTGGCAACTGTAAATTCTATAAGTAATGTGATTAGTAGCCATACAAGTACTATAGATGCTTTAACTGGTAAAATTACTGGTGTAGAAACAAAGACTAATGAAGTTAGAAGAGATTTAGACGGTACAACAGCAACAGTTACAGCCCATACTGCTTCTATCAATGGTCTAAATTCAACGGTTGCTACTCAAAGTAGCAGTATAACCCAATTATCAAATCAGATATCGTTAAAAGTGGATGGCACACAAGTTACTAATATCGTTAATGGTGAGATAGATAAGATTGAAGTTGGTGGAAGGAATTTAATTAGGAATAGTAAAATAAATAGAACATCTAATCTTTATAGCTTTGAAACAAGGACATTAACTATGGATTTAGTAGAAGGAGTTGAATATACATTTTCTGTTAATGGCAGATGTGACCAACAAGCATTAGATGATGGGAAGAAACTTAGTGCTTATATATATGAACCTAACTGGCAATATCCATCTAAGGTTATAAATATATATTCCTTAACGGACACAACCGAAAAAATATCATTTGTGTCAGCTTGGTCAGGTCAGGCAAGGGTTGGGTTTTATTTACACCCAAGTGGTGGTAGTAGATTAGGAACTGTAACAGTTAATTGGGCTAAATTAGAACAAGGCAACAAACCTACTGATTGGACTCCAGCACCAGAGGATATAGATGATTCAATCACCGCCGTAGGTGATAGAGTAACTATTGTGTCAAACAAAGCAGCGTCAATAGAAACTACTTTAAACGGTATAACAAGTAGAGTTAGTAATGTTGAAACTACTACTAACACAATAAACGGAGATTTAAAAAGTCTTACAACTAGAATGACAAATGCTGAACAAAAGATTACAGACAGCTCCATAATATCCACAGTAAGTAACACTGTTTATGATTTGGCTAAAGCAATGGGTGATGGTGTTATGTTATATCCAGATGCGTCATTCACGACCGGAACCAATGGAATGACAAAATATAATAATTCTGGTGGAATAGACGTTGTGTTAAATAGGATATTAAAACCAACGGATTGTCCTACAACTTCCACTCATTGTATTGAGATAAAGGTGATTGGTACAAATACAAGTCCTGGATTAGGCGGGTTTTATTTTGGAAATACGGCTAGACCAAATGCTATATTCATATTAAAAATGACGGCTAAAATTCCAGTAGGAAGTAAATTAATGTTTGCATCTAACGCCTATGGAACTGGTGGAAGTGCTAAATGGCTAACAAGTAATGAGGGTACTGGAAAATGGCAAGAATATATTCATAAAGTTACTTGTGGTAGTGAAGGAACTTTCTCAACAACAAACTACTTCTATATAGATAAGGGCGATATACCTTTTATGTGGAGAATAGCTTCAGCGACTATTTATGATATTACAGATACAGCAGATTTAAATATGAGAATTAATAGTGCAGAGCAGAAAATTACTGATAATGCTATCGTAAGTACAGTTAGAAGTTCTACGTATTATAAAAATGATTTAACAGGAAAGGTTTCTTCTAATGCTATTATTTCTTGCATTAATCAAACTGCTGAAGCTATAAAAATAAGTGCTAGTAAAATAAATCTTACTGGATATGTTACCATGATGAACCTAAGTACAGCTGGTCAAACAATTATTGATGGTGGAAACATTAAAACAAATACAATATCTTTAGAGCGTTTAAAATCTGCGACGAATAACCCTATTATAAGATTATTTGGCAATTGTAGTTTGGATGCAACTGCAAATATGGAACAAGGCATAGGTACTGCAGTAAGACTTAAGTGGGATAATGAAAACTATATGTTAATTTCTACAATTTCTACAGATTTATATCAGGGTGGTAGTGCTAGATATAGGTTTTATCCTAATTATTTGGATTGCAAACCAACTACAATTTATCTTGCAGACCAATGCAGAATAGATGCCAGTTCTGGCACATTAAGAATGTACATTTCCAAAACTGGAGATACAGGAATAAGAATTTCTCCAAATGGAACAGTGGTTTTTCTAGTAGACGGTATTGCTAAACATACATTTAACCCATCCGGAACAAAAGCTGGAGGAACTATAGTTGTAGATGGTGCTAATTTAGGAATGAGTCCAATAGATTCTCCTAAAATATTATTAGAAGATGTGTTATTTAATGTTGATGTGCAAGAGCAAGGAACTGAAGTATTACTAGATAGTACATTCTTAAAGACAATTTCTACTTATGCAGTATTTTGTAGCAATCCTAGAGTCACTATAGTTTCAAAGGATAGAACTAGCTTTTATGTACAAGGATATACCGGAAAAGTTGATTTTAGAGTAATAGGATATCGTATTGGGTATGAAGAACAATATTATCAAGTTGTTGGTTAAGAGATTAGAGAAATCTAGTCTCTCTTATTATGTAAAAAGGAAGGTGTAAGATGAGTGAAGCTGATGCAATACAAGAGGTGAGAGAGAGTTTAATAGAGATAAAAGGCTTGCTTAAAAATATGAATGATACCAATGAACTTAAACTTAAAAACTTTGAGGAAAAGTTAAAGGTTGCAAACAATAGAATTTCAGATTTAGAAGATGCTAATAGATGGTTATGGAGAGCAGTTGCTGGAGCTTTAATAAGTGCAGTAATTGCTTTTTTAATTAATTTTAAATAAGAAGGAGAGATAATTATGGAGTTTATTAATTACATTACAGAAAATGCTTTAATTTTAATACCAGTACTTTATATTATAGGTATGATTTTAAAAGGAATTGAAAAAATAAAAGATAAATATATACCATTAATACTATTACCTATAGGTATGGGTTTAGCTATGGCACTTATGGGCATTAATATAAATGCTATAATTCAAGGAATTTTAGTAGTTGGAGTTAGTGTTTATACCAATCAACTTGTAAAACAAATTAATAAGTAGTTTACAGAGTGGGAGCAATCTCACTCTTTTATATTTAAGGAGGAATGGATTATGAAATTAAGAGGTATAGACGTATCACATCACCAAGGGACTATTGATTGGGATAAGGTTAAAAGTCAGATAGATTATGCAATCTTGAGTGTAGGATATGGTGATAACATAACAAGCCAGGATGACAAGCAATTCCATAGAAATGCTAAAGAATGTACAAGACTTGGAATACCATTTGGAGTTTATATTTATTCTTATGCAACCTCGATAACACAAGCTAAGTCTGAGGCAGATCATGTATTAAGATTATTAAAAGGTTATAAATTAGATTATCCAGTTTATTATGATTTGGAAGATGCAAATACAACAGGAAAGTGTTCGAATAAATTAATTGCAGATATGGCGGAGGTATTTTGTAATGCTATAGAAAAGGCTGGTTATTGGGCTGGAATTTATGCTAATACATCATGGTTCACTAATAAGCTAACAGATAGTAGATTTAGTAAATGGGTTAAGTGGGTAGCACAATATAATGCAACTTGTACCTATAAGGGTAAACATGATATGTGGCAATATGCTAGTGATGGAAGAGTAAATGGTATTAGTGGAAATGTAGATATGAACTATTGCTATGTTGATTATCCTGGATTAATTAACCCTAAAGCTAATATAAATAAACCAGCAAAACAAAAACCTAGTACAGATAGCAAAGAGGAAAATAAAATGGATTACATTATACAATATTCAAATGCAACAGACCAGGCTATAGCTGAGGTAATGGCTGATAGATTAAACTGTCCAACAATAAACTGTTTAAGACCATATGCACATTATGGACAATATAAAACAGTTATTGCAGTAGGAGAGGCTAAGAATAAGAGTGGTTATACTAATGTACTTATCAAGGGCAAGGATAGGGAAGAAACTTTAGATAAGGCAATTGCATACTGCAAGAAGTTAGGAAGATAGATTTAAAGGGTAGTGAGGTAAAACTTGCTACCCTTATTTTTTATGGATAAATATACTAAGAAAAATTATGGATAAAAAGAAATATAATACAAATAATAATACCTATATAATTTAAGGGGTATAAAGTCATGAAAACAGTTAGTGGGATTTCTCAGTTATCTATGGAAAAGAGTGGTGTTTATATTATAGTATGTACTGCTAATAATAAGTTTTATATTGGATCATGCGAATGTTTGGGTGGAAGATTTGAACAACAAGATTCAAAATTTGCAACAGACGAAATGGAAGAAGATGCTAAAAAATATGGCAGTGATAGTTTCATGTTTGATGTATTATGTACTTGCAATTATAAAATTACTACATTAGTAGAAAATTATTATATAAAAAAATATGAAGCTATAAAAAAAGGTTACAATAAAATTAATGCTCCTAAGAACCTTAAAGAGGGAAGTGGCAAGTTTGAGTTCATATTTAAAACAGGAAAAGATTGCCTGGATGAAGAAATTAGGTTAGATTATGAAAATAATAAACTATTAGATATATTGATGGTTGATATGTTTGACTATCAAAATAGCAAGAATAAAATTATTATATCTTTAGATGAACTTTTAGCAATTTTAAAATTAGATTTTAAGGTTGATTTAAGCGAGAATATTAAACCGATATTTTATGTTATTCATAAGCTAGACTTAGATATTTATGTGAAAAATAATGAAAATGACGTATATATAATAAGTGGAAAAGAAATATTTAACTTTTTAGATAGAAATAGAATGTATAGCTTATTAAGAACAGATAAAAAAATTGACCAAAAGCTAAAGATAGATATTTGTACACCGTTTAATCTTAATAATATTTTTGTTAAGTGCCCCAAACTTCATAAAGATTTTAAATACAATGTTAATTATAAGGATAGTAATGAATTTAAAAGTAAATACAATATTATTGATATAAGGTACACGCATTATTTGGATACAGAATATAGTTCTAATAGGTGGCAATATAAATTAATACCATATTGCGGTAAAGTTAGTAGGCGTTAAAAAATACCTACTAACTTATTTTATTATAAACATTAACACCAACACCATAAAGAAAGATAATATCCCAAGTATAGATCCTAAAGTTAAAATTATTCTAGTTATAGATTTCAATATTTCCATGTAAATCACCTCGTTTGAAAATATTGACAAGTTGTGAATATATTATACAATGTAAATATAATAGAAATTTATGGGGGTTAATCATGAAAAAGTTTTTAAGTATATTATTATGTGGAGTAATGATATTAGGGTTAGTTGGATGCGGAACAAAAGAAGAGAAGAAAGTTGAAAGCACAAATAAAAGTCCAGAGGTTAAAATCGAATCACCTTCCAGTACAGATAAAAAGGAAGATGAAGTTGTTGAAAAAGAGTATTACAAAGCTGGAGAAGTTATAGAAATATCCAGTGAGAAGGGTAAATACAAATTCACTATATTAGGAGCTAAGTTATTACCATCTACAGACTACAGAGAAAAAGTAGTACAAGTTAAATACCAATATGAAAATATTGATTTTAATGGAACAAGTAATCTGAATGGAGAAGATGTAACAGGAGTAGTAACTATAGATGCTCCACAAGCTCTGAAAGTTAAGGACTCTGAACAAAATATTTTACAACCAATGACACAAGCTTGGGCAGGTGAATGGAAAGAACCTATACCAGCAGCGTTTGGAGAAAAATGTGTAGTAGAACATACCTTTGAAGTTGAAGAAAATTCAAAGCTTGAAAAAATATATGTAACATTTAGTAGAGCTGATAGGGATTATGAATTAATTGTAGAAGAATAATTATAAAAGGCCAGGGAGTTCCTGGTCTTATTTTATTTAAAGGAAATTTATTACATGTGTAGAATACAATATATTGAGGTGGTGTTATGGCAAAGAAAGTAGGAAAATACAAATATGAAAAAGCAGAAGTTACCTTCAATATAGAGAATGAATTGGATATGGATATATATAAATTCTTATTAGAAAACAGTAAAGTAATAGGTAAAAGTAACTATTTAAAACAATTAGTATATGAAAAGATGCTTAAGAGTAGAGAATAAATCTACTCTTATTTTTTATAAAAATTTATGATATTTTAGGAAACTTTCCTAAACATGTGCATATAGATATATTAAGAAGTAAGAAAGTGGAGGAAGTTATGGTAAATAAGATTACAGTTTCATTTAAAAGTACCACCAAAGATATGAAATTATTCGTAACAGTTAATAGCCAAGAGGAGAAATCAGATTTTGTTAAGAAAGCTTTAGAGTATTATATTAAGCATTTAGATAAGGAGAATATTCAATGTTTGGATTAGATTTATTGATTCTCAATGGCATAAAAAACCTAGCAATTTTTACGGGAACTTTAAAGGAAGGATTAATTATATTAACTGGAATAATTACTTATAGTATATCAGCAGTAAAAGTGGAGAGGAGGAATAATGAATGATTACTGAATTTGTTGTGGCTGGTGCGGGTGTGGCACTATATAGAAACCTAGACAAAATTAAGCTAAGGAAGAAATGGAAACAGATTACCTACTCTAAAAGTCAATTTACTAACAACCTTGAAAAAACTCTTAAGATATGGAGAATAGACCGAACTCCTTATGGATACGACATAATTACTGAGTTGCCCTATGGATATACATTTGAAAATCTTAATAGAGATATAGATATATTCAAAGAAGGGTTACAATTTCAAAGTATCCAATTGAGCCAAGTTAATAACATGGTGATTATGAATTGTGTAGCTCACTACAAGTTTAAAGACTATGTGTCAATGCAATTACCTCCTAATAAAATATTAATTGCAGATGGTCTTATTAAGCCAATTATAGTAGATATGAACAAGTTCCCTCACATGCTTATTGGTGGAGATACTGGAACAGGAAAATCAAGGATACTATTGCTTATACTAACCAACTTAATAAAGTATTGTGGATATATAGATTTACACTTACTCCAGATTCGCAAAAATGACTTAGGGGTATTTCAAAATTGTGCACAAGTAAAAACATACTCCAAGACATTAGAAGAAGTTCTACAAGCGTTAGATGGCATAGATAAAGAATGTAGAAGAAGAGAAAAGCTAATAGATAATACTAAAGGTTACTATAATATTGAGGATTATAACAAAGATAATGAAGATAAACTTAAATATACTTATGTTGTAGTAGAGGAGTTTAGCTTTCTTAACATAAGTCGAGGAGATAGTAAGGAAGAGAAAGCACTAAAAACTAAATGTCTAAAACATTTAAAGATGATAGTTAATGTAGGTAGAAGTAGTGGTGTATTCTTAATTACTGCATTACAAAAGCCAACTTCAGACAGTATACCAACGGATATAAAAGCTCAACTATGTACCAGGATAAGTTTAAAAATAGCAGATGGCCCAGCAGCTAAAGTTATTTTAGGAAATGAAAATGCAACTAAATTAGGTAATAGAGAAATTATATGTAGGACTCTAGAAGAGGAAAAAGGATATAGCTTTACCATGGATCATAACATGGTTATGGAAAACATTAAGGATAGAATAGTAGAAAAGAAGATAGAGAAACCAAAGGAAGTTATCGAATGTGACCTAAGTAATATTTTGGAGATTCTAAATGGAATTAACGGATAGAGATATTCAAATTATTAATTTTATTACTGAGAATACAGGAGCAACCATAGGACAATTACAAGAGTTATTTTTTCCTAGTTATTCAATGGCAGCTAAAAGATTAAAAATACTTGCAAATAATAAATATATTAAAGAAACCATACATCCTACACTAGGTAAGAAGGTTTATTATATAAAGAAAATACCCTCTTTTCATACACTGGTTTTAACGGATATCTTAGTTGAACTTAAAGACCGAGTCACCTATATGAAAAGAGAGTATGAAATAAATAAAAAATTTATTGACTGTATATTTATATTAAAAAATGGGCAAATTATAACCGTAGAAGTAGATATTTTTAATAGGACAAAAGAAGAAAAATTACTCAGTATTTATGAGGAATTGAGCAAAACAAATGCTCCTGTGACAATGCTAGTTATAAGCAAACATAAACGTCGTGTCGGGCTAGGCGAGAAGAAAAATAAAAATATTAAAAACATAAGAATAGAAGAAATTAAGGAAGTACTAAAGAAAATATAGTAAGTATCATGAAATAAACTAAAGATGAAACCCTAGTAATATACCCAACTAAATTCACTTTACCTATCCATATCGTTGGATAGGTTTTTTTATATACTTTTGGAGAGAACGGGAGGTCGTAAGAGTATGATGAAACGAACACACATAGCTATAGGTGTAGCTGCTACATTACCAATAATATTAAATAATCCAATATCAGCAATAGGAGTGTTAGGATCTGTTGTTCCGGATTGGGATTATCTTTTAGGAATAAGACATAGAACGTATACACACTCACTATTAGTATTAATTATAAGTAGTATTTCTATACTAATCTTAAATAAGTGGATAGCTCTAGTATGGTTTATTAATTTTGCATTGCATCTAGTAGCAGATAGTTTTACCAAGATGGGAACACCATATTTATATCCATGGCGAAAGAATTACTATGGATATAAATTAATTAAGACTAGAGGTGCAGAGGATTATTTTATACAAGCACTAGCTATAGCTTTTATAATGTTTGTTTATGTAACATAAAAGACTAAGGAAATTAAACCTTAGCCTTTCTAAAATGTTTTCTATAAACTTTCATGCAGTCATTTATATATAATTCTAATTCTTTATCATTTTTAAAATTCTCTTTTATATCAGTTATACCCAAGAGATAATCTGCAGATACATTCAATATGGTAGTTAGTTTAATTAAATCTCCTATACCAGGTTCATTTACCCCATTTTCCCAGTGGGAGATAGCTTGTCTAGACATATTCAATTTATTAGCGAGTTCTTCCTGTGTCATTTTTAATTCTGTTCTCAACTCTTTTATTCTATCACCTATCATAACAATTCCTCCTAGGCATATTTTACCAAGGGGAAATTATCTTGTCTTCAAATGATATAAAACGTATAATTATATTGTAAAACGCTATTATAACGATACTAGTTTGACATTTTAAAAACAACAAGAGTTTGTTATGAAGCAATATTGACGCACAATATATTATAAAATATGTTATAATATAGAAAATAAAATAATAAAAAACCAGGATAGAGCAGCGTCGAAACTGAAAACTCTAACCTGGCCAAGCAGAATACTTACGTATCCTAATAGGATAATAACATATAATGTTATTGTTGTAAAGTATTCTCTTTTATCAAAAGGAGGATAGTAATGTTTACAAATGAGATTTTACCACCAGGTGAAAAGGTTAAAAAAATTAGAAAGGTTATAGGTGCAAGTCAGCAAGATATTGCTGGTAATCAAATTACTAGAAATCTTATATCACAAATTGAAAATGGTAAAACCAATTTAGTATTATCTACTGCTGAAATTATTTGCAATAACATAAAAATGTTTATGAAGAACAATGTTAATAATAGTATTAAAAATTTATATATTACTCCAGAATTGTTACTGGAAGATGAAGAAATACAAGCTAATAGGATAGCAGAAAGTTATTTGAAAGAACTAAGGATGCTGAAATTAGAAGAACATAACAATACAATTGTAAAAGATAAATTAGTAGAAATAGAAAACTTCTTAAAAAAATGGAGAGTTGACTTTAAAAAAGAAGTTGAAATTTACGAACTAATGAGTTCAATTTTATTTAAATTAGACCAACCTTGTGAGTCAGTGCATAAAATACAAACTGCAATTGACTTAGCAATGAAATATAATTTATATAAAGATGCTGTAAAATTAATGATTACTTCAAGTAAGATGTTATATGAGAGTGGAGGATCACAATTAGAAACAGTTCGAAATATTAATATTGCTTTAAATCTATACAATGAAAGCAATATATCAAGCCCGGATTTACTTAAAAATATATATTTTAATTTATCAGTCCTCTATTCGGAGTTAGATATGTATGATACTAGTTTAGAATATTTAAATAAATTAATTAGTGATTTTAAATTAAGTATAAAAGAAGAGTTGGACATTAATCTATTAAAGGCAAATTGCTATGAAGATACAAAGCAATTTAAACAAGCAGAAAAACTATATTTAGAAATTCTAGATATCTCACTTAAGCATTCATGCAATATAACAACAAGCAAAATATACAATAGTCTAGGGAGCCTTTATCAAGTGATGGGTGATAAAGAAAATAGTGTAAAGTATATAAATATTTCTCTTAATATAAAAAATGATATTGAACCCCAGTATTATGCTAGAACACTATATTATGCTGTAGACAACTTTATTGAAATGGACTGCTATGAGCTCATACAAAAATATTATAATACAGCACTAAATTATCTAGAAAAAATAAAGAATAAAAACCTATATTACAAATTAATTGTTAAGCTATATGATTATTTTAATAATAAAAAGAAGTATGAAGTAGTTTTCAATCTATTAAGAAAGATAGAAATTAGCATAAAAACTAAAATAATTACAGAGAAAGATACTATAAATTTATTTTTTGTAACTAGCCATAAATTTAAAAATGATAACAAGATAAAAAGTGATGAACTGTTTGAAAAAGGTATAGAGTTGTTAAAGTTTTTCTAACCATATATATAGAAATATGTTAAAATATTAATAAATATAAAAATATTTATAAAAAAGTAAGTGAAAAAAATGCAACACGCTTACTATCTAATATTTTGAAGGAGATGAAGGTATGAAAAAAAGAACGATTTCTTTATTATTTGCTTGCGTAATGCTTTTAGGATTTATAGGCACAGTAACAACAAATGTTAAATCAAGTGATAGACCTGGTTTATGGGGGATATATGAAACTCAATCAAGCGATAGACCCGACCTATGGGGTATGCAAAAAATGGTAGGGGATAGACCGGATTTATGGTAATTATATAAGTATCAAATTGATTTATTTTAATGAATTTTGAAACAACATAATACCACAATGAAAAAGTAAGTGAGGATAACCATTTAATGGCTAATTCGCTTACTTTTTTAATGCATTTTTCTATTGAATATAATTCTATGTACAATATATAATCTGAGTAGATAGAACAAAACTTTGACATAAAATAAGTGTAAGATCTACATATCTGTATTGGGGGATTAAGAGATGACGGATAATGAAAAAGAGTTTTACAATTTATTATCAGAACTTATTTTAAAGGAAGAGAAAAAGGCCAAGGGGAATCCTTAGCCTTTCTTTTCGTGTATTGTATATGCTATAATACTATAGAAATTTAATAAATATATTGGATATTGGAGGAACATTAACAATGAATAATAATGTAAAAAATATAAATAAATTAAGTGAACTTAAAACCTTCTATATTTGTACATGGGGTTGTCAAATGAATGAAGAGGACTCCGAAAAATTATCTGGTGGATTAAAACCATTAGGATATGTAAGAACTGACTCTAAAAAAGAAGCGGATATAATAATCTTTAATACATGTTGTGTTAGGGAAAATGCTGAGCAAAAGGTAGATGGAAACCTAGGGGCTTTAAAAAAACTAAAAAAAGAGAACCCTAATAAGGTTATTGCAGTTACAGGTTGCATGATGCAACAAGAGGGAATGGCAGACAAAATAATAGGTAAGTTTCCTTTTGTAGATATAATTATAGGAACTCATAATGCTTATAAGTTTACAGAATATCTTGGAAGAGCTTTAGGTGGCGAAAGACCTATAGTAGAAATTTGGGATAAAGAAGCAGATATAATAGAAGGAGCTCCTATTGATAGAGCAAGTACTATAAAAGGCTTTGTTACAATAATGTATGGTTGTAACAACTTCTGTACTTATTGTATAGTTCCCCATGTAAGAGGACGTGAAAGAAGTAGAAACTCTGCTGAAATAATAAAAGAGATAGAGAGTATGGTTAAAGAGGGATATAAAGAAATCACCCTTCTTGGACAAAATGTTAACTCCTATGGTAAGGGATTAGACGAAAATATTAACTTTGCAGAACTTTTAAGAAGAATAAATGAAGTAGATGGTATTGAAAGAGTGAAATTTATGACTTCTCATCCAAAGGACTTAAGTGATGAAGTAATTGATGTAATTGCAGCTGGAGATAAGTTATGTGAATCTATTCATCTTCCAGTACAATCTGGATCATCAAGAATATTAAAAAAGATGAATAGACACTATACTAGAGAGCAGTATTTAGAATCAATTAGAAAAATTAAAGAAAGAATTCCTAATGTAGCATTAACTACAGATATAATTGTAGGATTCCCAGGAGAAACTGAAGAGGATTTTGAAGATACTTTAAGTCTAGTTAAAGAAGTTGAGTATGATTCTGCCTTTACCTTCTTATATTCTAGAAGGGGTGGTACTCCTGCAGACTTAATGTTTGACCAAGTAGATGAAAAAGTTAAAAAAGATAGATTCAATAGATTAGTTGAAGTCGTTAATGAAATTTCTGCTAAGAAAAATAAGCTTTATGATGGAAAAATTGTTGAAGTTCTTGTAGAAGGTGAAAGTAAAAGTGATGATACAAAATTAACCGGAAGGACAAGAACAAGTAAACTAGTTAATTTTACTGGTAATAAAGAAAATATAGGTAAGTTAGTTAATGTTAGAATCACTAAAGCAAATTCTTTTTCATTAATAGGAGAAGAAGTATAAAAGCGACTTTGTCGCTTTTTTAAAATAATTATGAAGGAGAGATATATATGGCATTAACTCCAATGATGCAACAATATTTTCAAATTAAAGATAAATATAAAGAATGTATCTTATTTTTCAGACTAGGCGATTTCTATGAAATGTTCTTTGATGATGCTAAGGTTGCATCAAAGGAGTTAGAGTTAACACTAACGGGAAGAGATTGCGGTCTTGAAGAAAGAGCTCCTATGTGTGGGATTCCTTTTCATGCAGCTAAGAATTATATTGGAGCCTTAATATCAAAAGGGTTTAAGGTAGCTATTTGTGAGCAGGTAGAAGATCCAGCAGTGGCTAAGGGAATTGTAAAGCGGGATGTAGTAAAAATTTATACCCCAGGAACTTACACAGAAGCTTCCTATTTAGATGAGAGTAAAAATAGCTATACAGCTAGTTTATATGTGAAAGAAAATTACATTGCATTGGCCTTTTGTGATGTGTCTACAGGGGATTTCTATACTACTGAATTTAAATATAATATTAATGTACTTATAGATGAGCTGTGTAAATTTAATCCTAGAGAGATAATTATTACAGAAAACTTTAATCAAGAGATTATGGATGAAATTATAAGTAGAACATCCTTTTATATATCCCACTTCCAAGATGATAATTTTAATATGGAAGAAGAAGATCTTAAAGAACAGTTCTTGAACATAGAAATAGAGAAATTATCAGAGATAGTAACTAAAACTTGTAATGGATTAATTAGATATATAAAAGAAACTCAAAAGGTTTCCTTGACTCATATAAACCATATAGAGATATATGATATCTGCACATATATGACCATAGATGTTAACTCAAGAAGAAACCTTGAACTGGTGGAGAATATCAGAGATAAAGGAAAAACAGGAACTCTTTTATGGGTTATAGATAAAACAAATACATCTATGGGTGGAAGAAGAATTAGAAAATGGTTAGAAGAGCCTCTAATTATTAAGGAAGATATTTTAAATAGACAAGATGCCATTGAAGAGTTTACCAAGGATATAATCTTAATGGAAGATTTAAAGGAAGCTTTAAATAGCATTTATGATATTGAGAGATTGGTTGGTAAAATAAGCTCTACTGCAATAAATGCAAAGGAACTTATATCATTAAAGCATTCCATTGCTAAAGTTCCAAGGATTAAAGAACTTATTTCTAATCTTACAAGTCATTTAATGAAGGATGTTTATTCTAACTTAGATGAGCTAAGAGATATTTGGACTTTTCTCGAAAGTTCTATTATGGATGAACCTTCTTTGTCTGTTAAGGAAGGTAATATTATTAAAACTGGTTATAATTCATTAGTAGATGAATTAAGAGAAAGTAAAACTAACGGAAAGCTTTGGCTTGCAAATTTAGAAAATGAAGAGAGAATAGCTACAGGTATAAAATCCCTTAAGATTTCTTATAATAAGGTTTTTGGATATTATATAGAAGTTACAAAATCTAATCTTTCCTCAGTGCCAGAAGGAAGATATATTAGAAAACAAACTTTGTCTAATGCTGAAAGATATATAACTCCTGAGCTTAAGGAGATGGAAGATAAAATCTTAGGAGCAGAAGAGAAATTAATTGCTCTTGAATACTCTATATTTACAGAGATTAGAGAGAAATTAGAAGAAAATATAGAGAGAATGAAAAATACAGCTAAGCTTATATCTGAAATTGACTGTATATGGGCTTTGGCTATGGTTGCTAGAGAACATAACTATGTGAAACCTGTAATTAATACTGAGGGAATCATAGAAATTCAAGAGGGCAGACACCCAGTTGTAGAAGTTATTACAAAGGCAAATAGCTTTATATCTAATGATACTACCTTAGATCTTGAAGACAATAGACTTATGTTAATTACTGGTCCTAATATGGCTGGTAAGTCTACATATATGAGACAGGTAGCTTTAATTACATTATTAGCTCAAATGGGAAGTTTTGTTCCTGCCAAAGAAGCAAATGTTTCTATTTGTGATAAAATATTTACTAGAATAGGAGCTTCTGATGACTTAGCTGGTGGTAAGAGTACCTTCATGGTAGAAATGTGGGAAGTATCAAATATTCTTAATAATGCTACCAATAAGAGTTTGGTTCTTCTTGATGAAGTTGGTAGAGGTACTAGTACCTACGATGGACTTAGTATTGCATGGGCAGTTATAGAGTATATATGTAAAAATTCAAATATTAAATGCAAAACCCTATTTGCCACACATTATCATGAATTAACTAAGCTAGAAGGAGAAATTCCAGGAGTGAAAAACTACTCTATTTCAGCAAAAAAAGTAGATAATAATATTATATTCTTACGTAAAATTATAAAGGGTGGAGCAGATGAATCTTATGGTATAGAGGTTGCTAAACTTGCTGGATTACCTTCAGCAGTAATTTCTAGAGCAAGAGAAATTTTAGAAACTTTAGAAGATGGCACTTCAAAAGATATAATCAAAGAAGAAGCGAAAACTGTAATTCCATCTACAGAGAAATTAGAAAAAATAGAAAAAGAAATTTGTTTAACTCAGCAAATAGCTTTTGAAGATGTAGCTATGCAAAACTTAATTGACGAAATTAAATCTATAGATGTACTTAATCTTACACCTATGGATGGATTTAATAAATTATACGATATTATAAAAAAAGCTAAGAATATATAGATAAAATAATTATTTAAGGTGGGTGTATTATGAGAAGAATCAATTTATTATCTGAAAACACTGCCAATAAAATTGCAGCAGGAGAGGTTGTTGAAAGAGCTAGTTCTGTTGTTAAGGAATTAGTGGAAAACAGCCTTGATGCTGACAGTAAAAACATAACTATTGAAATAGAAGATAGTGGCAATAAGCTTATAAGAATCACAGATGATGGACGTGGTATTCATCCTGAAGATATAAAAATAGCTTTTTTGCCTCATGGTACAAGTAAGATAAGTTCCGTGGAGGATATTTACGATATTCAATCCTTTGGATTTCGTGGAGAAGCTCTTGCTAGTATAGCTGCTGTTTCAAAGGTAAGACTAAAATCAAGGATGGAAACTTTTGATTATGGTAGAGAGATCTATATTGAAGGTGGAAAAGTAATCTATGAGAAAGATGTAGGTTGTAATTTAGGAACGGAAATTGAAGTTAAAGATTTATTCTTCAATACTCCAGGGAGACAAAAGTTTCTAAAATCACCTCAAAGAGAAAAATCTATAATAAGTGACTTGGTATTAAAGCTAGCTCTAGGAAATTATAAGACTTCTATATCCTTAATTAATGATGGAAAACAAACCCTTAGAACCTTTAGTGAAGATGAACTAGATAAAACCCTTAGAATTTTATATGGAAAAGAAGTATATGAAAATGTAATACCAATAGAAAACCATAGCGATATTTTATCTGTATATGGATATATTGGAAAAGAGAGTATTAGTAGAGGTAGTAGAAATAGACAAAGCATTTTTGTAAATAAGAGACTTATAAAAAGTTCTTTAATAACTGCTGCGGTAGAGAATGCATTTAAATCCTTTATTATGGTAAATAAATTTCCCTTTTTCGTTATACACATTGATATATTTCCAGAATTTATAGATCCCAATGTACATCCAACTAAAAATGAAGTTAAGTTTTTAGAGGAAAGAGTTTTATTTAAAACTATATTTGATGGAGTTCATAGTGCATTAAAAGAAAGCTTAAAGAAGAGTTTTATTATACCAGAAGAAATAGAGGATTTAGCTATAGTTCAAGAGGATAAACTACATAAAAGTTATACTTCTTCAGAACCTAGTCAAATTGGATATTTAAATGATAATCACTATACTAGTGAGGATAATAATTTAGGTTATAATAAGGATTTTGGATTTAATAAAGAAGCAAATTATAATGACAAACCTTCTTATATAAGAGAAATTCCTATTAAAAATCAAGTTGAACCTAAAGGAGATAATATATATTTTAATAAGGAAATATCAAGGATTCCTAAAATTCCACCAATTAAACTTATTGGACAGTGTTTTAATAGTTATATAATTGGTGAATATTTAGATGAATTGTATTTAATTGATCAGCATGCTGCTCATGAGAAGATATTATTTGAAAAGTATAGAAAAAATATAGGTAATTTCAATGTGGTAAGTCAGATTTTAGCTGTACCTACAATCATTCCATTAACCTTTGATGAATATGCAATTTATAAAGATAATGAACAAATTTTCTTAAATGCAGGATTTGTGGTTGAAAGTTTTGGCGAAAATGATGTGTTAGTTAGAGAGGTTCCAGTGTTTTTGGGGAAACCTCATATAAACAATTTGTTTCATGATATGATAGAAAATATAAAATCCATGGGCAGTGGTTTAACCATAGATATAAAATATGATAAAATAGCTTCTCTTGCTTGTAAGGCAGCTGTAAAGGCTAATGATAAATTGTCCGATGTAGAGATTCTATCCCTCCTCGAAGAGTTAAGGTATATAGATGAACCATTTACATGTCCACATGGTAGACCTACTATAATTAAATATTCATTAAAGGAAATAGAAAAAAGTTTTAAAAGAATTTAGTATGAAGGGATTAAAGCAATGAAAGATTTATTTATATTAGCAGGACCTACTGGTATTGGCAAAACAAAGATTTCAATTCATATTGCCAAAGAACTTAATGGGGAAATAATATCTGCTGATTCTATGCAGATATATAAGAAGATGGATATTGGATCTGCTAAGATATCCAAAGAAGAGATGAATGGTGTGAAGCATCATCTCATTGATTTTTTAGATCCTAGTGAAAACTTCAGTGTGGCAGAATTTAGTTCTTTGGCAAAGGAAACAATTGAAGAAATAAGCAGTGAAAATAAGCTTCCCATGCTGGTAGGTGGCACTGGGCTTTATATTAATTCTCTTATTTATAATTATAGTTTTGCTGAAACTAATAAAGATGAAGCTTATCGCAAAGAACTAGAACAGTTAGCCTTAGAAAATGGAGTAGAATATGTTCATGAGCTGTTAAAAGCCATTGATGAAGTGAGTTATAACAAGTTATATCCCAATGATCTTAAAAGGGTAATTAGAGCTTTAGAGGTTTATAAGGTAACAGGAATTCCTATATCTGAAGCAGCTAAAAATGATGAGATTTTTGATATACCTTACAAAGTTTATTATTATGTATTAAATATGAATAGAGATAAGCTTTATGAAAGAATTAATCATCGTGTTGACTTAATGTTAGACGCTGGTCTTCTAAAAGAAGTAATAAGGTTAGAAAAAGAAGGATATACCACAGATATGCAATCTATGAAGGGGATAGGTTATAAAGAGCTATTACAACATCTTCATGGTGAAGTTTCTAAAGAGAAGGCTATAGAAAATATAAAGCAATTTAGTAGAAATTATGCAAAACGTCAGCTTACTTGGTTTAGAAAAGATCCAAGGGTTAAGTGGATAGACAAGGATGATTTTTCTAATGATGAGGATGTAGCAAAATTTATTATTAATGATTATAAAGAGAAAAAATATAAAGACTAAGTTAATTTTAAATATTGTATAAGATTTATAGCTATGTTAGTATTAGAATGTTATTTTATGTTTAAGGAGCGATTTTTTATGATAGAAAAAACTAAAGAGTTTTTAATAAATAACTTTAAAATAGATGAAGAAGTTTTTAAAGTATCAGAAGAAGCTTTAAAGGATATTCAAGAGCAATTTTCTATGATGGATGATATTCGAGAATATAATCAATTAAAAGTTCTTAGTGCCTTGCAAGCTGAAAGAGTTAGTGATATGCATTTTACTAATTCTAGTGGATATGGTTATGGTGATGTTGGTAGAGATACTTTAGATAAGGTTTTCGCTAGAGTATTTAATACAGAAGCAGCCCTAGTTAGGCCACACTTTGTAAATGGAACTCATGCTATTGGATGTGCTTTATTTGGCAACCTACGACCAGGAGATACAATGCTGAGTATATGTGGTTCACCTTATGATACCTTACATAACATTATAGGAATAACTAAGGATGTAAATATAGGCTCTTTAAAGGAATATGGGGTAAACTATAAGCAATTAGAGTTGACAAGTGCAGGTAAAGTTAATATTGAAGAGGTTCAAAAGACTTTAAAAGAAGACCATAGCATAAAACTTGTACATATTCAAAGATCTACAGGATATGGGTGGAGAAATGCACTGTTAGTAGAGGAAATCGGTGAAATAATAAAGTCAATTAAAGAGATCAAACCAGAAGTAATTTGCTTTGTTGATAACTGTTATGGCGAATTTATAGATACTATAGAGCCAACAGATGTAGGAGCTGATCTTATAGCTGGTTCTTTAATAAAAAATATTGGTGGAGGAATTGCTCCAACAGGTGGTTACATAGCAGGTAAAGAAGCCTATGTAACTCAAGCAGCATATAGATTGACCATTCCAGGTATAGGCGGAGAGTGTGGTTCTACCTTTGGTGTAATGAGAAGTTTATATCAAGGATTATTTTTAGCTCCTCACGTGGCTATGGAAGCTGTAAAGACAGCTATATTCTGTTCAAGGGTAATGGAACTTTTAGGCTTTGAGGTACTCCCCAAATATGATACTAAGAGAAGTGATATCATACAAGCTGTTAAATTTAATGATAAAGATAAATTAATTCAGTTTTGTAAGGGTATTCAAGCTGGTTCTCCAATAGATTCCTTTGTAGAATGTGAACCTTGGGCTATGCCTGGTTATGAAGATGAAGTAATTATGGCTGCGGGTGCATTTATACAAGGTTCTTCCATTGAACTTTCTGCTGATGCTCCAATAAGAGAGCCATATATAACATATCTTCAAGGTGGATTGACCTTTGATCATGGAAAAGTTGGAGTTTTAATGGCTATATCTAGAATATTATCTTAATTAGGAGTTAAATTAATAGATATATAATAAATTTATTTTATTATATAAAAAATATTAAGAAGCTATTATAGCTTCTTAATATTTTCTATAGATTCCTGATAGTTTACCTAAGATTTTGCAATCGTCAACAATTATTGGCTCCATGGTGGAGTTTTCTGGTTGTAGTCTAATATGCCCATCTTCTTTAAAAAAAGTTTTTATAGTGGCTTCATTTTCTATTAGAGCAACTACAATATCCCCGTTAGATGCAATAGAAGTTTTTTCTATTATAGCTAAGTCTTTATCATGGATTCCAGCTTCTATCATACTGTCACCTTGAACTTTAAGTATAAATAATTCATTTGTACTGTTTACAAAGTCAAGGGGGATAGTTAGATAATCTTCTATACTTTCTTGGGCAAGGATAGGAATTCCAGCTGTAACTTTACCTATAATAGGAATATTAATCATTTCTTTTTTATTATGAGGTTCTTGCAGTAATTCTATTGCCCTTGGTTTAGTTGGGTCACGTCTTATTAAGCCTTTTTTCTCAAGTCTAGTAAGATGACCATGAACCGTAGATGTTGAACTTAAATTTACAGCTTCACAAATTTCTCTTACTGAAGGGGGATATCCTTTAGTATTAACTTGATTTTTAATAAACTCATAAATTTCTGATTGTTTACCACTTTTAATTTCAATCATGAAAACACCTCTCAATCTAGATAATTATACCATAAGAAATAAATAATATCAAACCTTTGTTCTCATAAAGGAAAATTATTGTAGTAAATTTAAATAAAAACTGGAGATGAAAAAATGGAAAATTTTTTAGAATTAAATATAAATGCGGAAATAATAAAGGTATTGGAGGAATTAAAAATAATCAAGCCAACTCTAATACAAGAATTATCAATTCCTAAAATATCAGAAAATATGGATGTGATAATGCAAAGTGAAACAGGCAGTGGTAAAACCTTGGCTTATTTGCTACCACTAATTGAGAGAATTGATTATGAAAAAAGAGAAAATCAATTTATAGTCTTAGTTCCTACCCATGAATTAGCCCTTCAAGTAAATGAAGTTTTAAGTACTTTGGGAGATAAATCTTCTTTGAATATAAAGTCTACAGTTATCATGGGGGATGTAAATATAAAAAGACAGGTTGAAAAACTAAAGGAAAAACCTCAATTTGTAATAGGTTCTTCAGGAAGAATACTAGAGCTAATAAAAATGAAAAAAATAAGTGCTCATACAGTTAAAACTATAGTAATTGATGAGTGTGATAAACTTTTAGACAAAAATAATTTAAATATAGTTAAGGATGTTATAAAAACTACACTTAGAGATAGACAATTAGTAATGACTTCTGCCACTTTAACAGAGGAAGCTTTAAGTATAGGGGAAAGCTTAATGAAATCCCCTAAAATCATAAAGTGTAATGATGATTCAACTATAAATCCTAACATAAACAATTTATATATAGTTTGTGATAGGCGGGATAAGATACTTATTCTTAGAAAATTAATGGCAAGTATAAATCCTAGAAAAGCTATTGCCTTTATTAATAAAAGTGATGAAATAGAAATATTAACTACTAAGCTAAAATACCATGGACTAAAGGTGGATGGAATACATGGTAGTTTTGTTAAAAATCAAAGACAAAAAACCATGTTAGACTTTAAATCAGAGCGTATAAACCTTTTGGTATCTTCAGACTTATCTGCAAGGGGATTGGATATAGAGGACGTTACTCATATATTCAATGTAGACTTACCAGAAGATATAAATACTTATGTGCATAGAAGTGGTAGAACAGCTCGTGGAGATAAAAGCGGTACTGTTATATCTATTATTTCACCTAAGGAGATAGCGCAATTGAAAGCTTATAGTAAAAAACTGAATTTTAATCTTACTGAGAAGACTATATCTCACGGAAATATTGAAGATGTAGCTGTTGTGGTTAAAAACTATAAGAAGAGTAATGCACCTTCAGATAAAAGGTCAAAACCATCTGAGAAATCATCAAAACCTAGGAAGAATACTACTAAAAAAGACAAAAGAGATAAAAGATAGGTATAAGGATAATATAAAGTATATCTTATGCATATAATCTAATAGAGTTCTATCTAGGGAGGAATTATGTCTAGACATTTTACAAATGCAATTTACTTAAGTGATGAAGTGGAGAACATTATAAGGAGTTCTAAATTCCTAGGAAAGGGCAATAATGGAGTGGTATATAGAATTGATAATAATAGAATTATAAAAATATTTAATGATAAAAAAGTTTGCGAAACAGAGTATATAATTCTTAAATCATCTATGCATCATCCATCCTTTCCTAAGGTTTTTGACTATGGAGATTTTTTTATTGTAAGAGAGTTTGTAGATGGGATAAGACTTGATAAGTATCTAAATCATAACCCTCTAAATCAGAAACTAGTAAGAAGCCTAGTAGATTTAATAAATGATTTTAAAGAACTTGGTTATAAAAAGTTAGATATACGTTGCAAGGATCTTTATGTACAAGAGGACTTTTCTATCAAAGTTATAGATCCAAAGGATAACTTTGATAGGGAGATGCCTTTTCCACGGCATCTGATGAGAGGTATACTAAAGAGAGATAGTATAGGTGAATTTTTTTATTATCTACAAAGAATAGATAGGAATCTATACGAATCTTGGAGAAGTCAATTTAAAGAATATCTAAAAAAATTAGCTGAGAAAGATAAAAAGCTCTAAGAATGACAGTCTTAGAGCTTTTGTGTTTAATTTGATAATTTTAATCAAAAATTAACTAATTATAGGTTTTATTTTAAAAGATACAATGGTAAACTTATCTAGTAAAACATATAAACCTATGAAAGGAGACGTTTTAAATGAAAAAAAGTACATTAGGAACTTTGATTATTACAGCAATACTTTCCCTTGCATTAATAGGATGCAGTACCTCTAATAAGACTAGTAAAGAGGAAACTAATACTGGAAGTAATGATAATAAAGAAATATATCTTTCAAAGGAAACGGAGAAGAAGGAAGGGGATAAAAATCCAGTGGCTACCATAGAAATGGAAGACGGAAAAACTATAAAGCTGGAGCTTTATCCCGAAATAGCACCTAATACCGTTAGAAACTTTATAAGTCTTGCTAATAGTAAATTTTATGATGGTCTAATATTTCATAGAGTAATTTCAGGCTTTATGATTCAAGGTGGAGATCCAGAAGGAACTGGAATGGGTGGAACTGACTACTCCATATATGGTGAATTTACAAATAACCAGTTTGAAAACACTCTTTTACATACTAAGGGTGTTATATCTATGGCTAGATCAAATGATAAGAATTCTGCTGGATCTCAATTTTTTATTATGAGCAAAGACGCCACTCATTTAGATGGAGACTATGCAGCCTTTGGTAAGGTTATAGAAGGTATGGATGTAGTAGACTCTATAGAACAAGTAGAAACTGGCAATGATGATAGACCTAAGAAGGATATAAAAATTAAATCCATTTCAGTAGATACCTTTGGAGTTACTTATAATGAACCTGTAAAATATACAAAATAATTTTAAATAAACCTAGCTGTGTTATGGCTAGGTTTATTTTTTTATAAACTGAGTTCTTTGCTTCAGAGAGATTTTCGAACTGAAGCTTACTAACAGACTTCTTAGTATCAGTATTTTTAATACTAAGAAGTCGTTGTCTTTTAGGAGAAAACGTAGCTGCTCGTTGTTCTCATCGGATAAATACACTGCTACCTCTTTTTGAAGTGTTTAATTTTCCTACGTATACACATTTTTCATCTACTTCCTCTTTTATTACTACTTAATTATTTCAATATAACTATCATTCAATATAATGTTAGTTATATTGAATGATAGTTATAATAATTTGCAATAAAAATATATTTACATGATGTACACGTATTGTAAACATGTATAAAATACTTGTTTACAAAGGTAAAATAATGTATACTTAAA
The DNA here is from genome assembly GCF_002390995.1 of Clostridium sp. UBA4395. Taxonomy (NCBI): domain Bacteria; kingdom Bacillati; phylum Bacillota; class Clostridia; order Eubacteriales; family Clostridiaceae; genus Clostridium; species Clostridium sp. UBA4395. The sequence goes on along the minus strand of NZ_DGRF01000018.1, from coordinate 12,996 downwards.
TCAAGGTGTAATTTTATAAATTTTAAGGATGTGTAATTAATGGATTCAATTTTAAGCGTAAGGATAAGCGAGGAACTAAAAGAGAAATTTCAAAGTTTAGCTGAGGTAGAGGGGATAAATAATAAAGAATTCATGGATCTTATAATAAGGAACTACGAATTAAACAAAGCTTCAACGGGTACAGACTTTATCAAAAGCGATGTAGAAGAGTTACAGAGCATAACAAAAAGAATTTTAGATATATACATAAATATGATAGAAAAGAGCAAGGTTAAGAACTCTGAAGTTATTAATAGTTTTAAAGGAACTTTAGAGGAAGAGACTAATAGAAGTGAAAAATTAAAGGTGAATATAGAAGGTTTAAAAAAAGAACTAGAAGATTTAAAGTCTCATAATAAAGAACTAAAGGATTCGTTAAAGGAATATAAAGAACTTTTAGAAAAAGAGAGAGAAGATATCAAGGGATATAGAGAGTTAAACCTCATGTTAAAGGATAAGGTAAATGAGTTAAATGCCTATAAAAATGAAGCAGAAAGTTTAAGAGCGATAAACCGAAACATGGAAGAGAACTTAAAAAACCTAGAGAGAGAAAAGGAAAGCCTTACTAATAAATTAAATGAGGAATTAAATCATAGTATTGCATTAGAAGATGAAATTCAGGATATGAAGAGTTCTTATGAAAATAAGATTAAGCAGATCTCAGAGGAGTTTAGCAGAGAATTAAGATTAAAAGATAATGAAATAAGGATTTCTATGCAAAAAGAAGTGTTGCAAAAAGAGGAAGAGTACAGAAAAGAAATTTGGTCTATGAAATCTCATTATGATGATAAAATTTCTAAATTGATGGACGATAAAGAACAATTACTACTGAAAATAAGAGATGATATAAACAACAATAAATAATATAAAAAATAGTATAAAAAATGCTGAAGTATTTCTAATTTTTAAATTAGGTAGGCTCCAGCATTTTTGTTATTTACCTTCTGTATAAGCATGTTCTAGTATATCTAAATATTCAGTAAAACTATCCTTGTCTTCTTTAGAAACGTTTTCTAATGAATAATCGAGAAATTTACATCTTTCCATAATTACTGCTTCTAATATGTTATGTCCCTTTTCTAAACCTTCTATTCTAACTATTCGTCTATCTTTTGAATCTCTAACTCTCTTGACAAGATCCTTACTTTCCATTCTATCAACTAAATCAGTGATGGTGCTAGGGGCTTGATATAGTTTATTGCTAAGTTCACTAATGGTTACTTCTTTATGATTTACTATAATTTGTAAAGCTTCAAATTGTGCAGGAGTAATATCATAATCTTCCAATATAGTTCTTCCTTTTTTCTTTATATAAAAGCATACTCTTCTTAATAGTTTCTCTATCTTTTCTATTTGTGGATCTTCATAAATTTTCAAAAAATCACTCCTAAATTATATTATAAAAAACGTTAAAGTTTATTATACTTCTGTATTATTATACACTTTCTTTCGAATATAGTCAATTAATTACAATTCAATGATAAAATTCAATAAAAAACAGCATCTTGAATTAAAATCAAAATGCTGTTTTTGTATTTTAAATTAATTATGTAAGAATTTATTATTCTTGCATTTTAGCAATACTATCAAGACATTCTTCACAAATATTTTTACCTTTGTAGTTTTTAACGTCTCTAGCATTACCACAGAATAAACATGCTGGCTCATATTTTTTTAATATGATTTGATCTCTATCTACATAAATTTCTAAAGCATCTTTTATCTCGATGTCTAAAGTTCTTCTTAACTCTATTGGAATTACTATTCTTCCTAATTCGTCTACTTTTCTTACTATACCTGTTGATTTCATAATATTTTCCTCCTAAATGTTTGTTATTTATTTTTTCATAAGTATAAGTGGGATTATATATAACTATTATATATAATTATTGTAATTTGTATACATTATTAAATTATCCAATTCCCATTAAATTATACATTAATAGTTAATATATATCTATTATAACTTATTCTTTTAAATTTTAACAGAGATTTTTTGCATTTGTCATATTTTACAAATGCAAACCTTACCTATAGTTGGTAAATTGTACATCTATACCATAGTCTTTAGATTTTAATAGCTGCATTGTTTCTTGTAAATCATCCTTATTCTTTCCAGATATTCTTAACTGATCATCCATAATTTGAGGCTGAACTTTTATTTTACTAGCCTTAATATCTGCCACCATAGCTTTAGCTTTCTCAGTAGAGATACCTTTTATTAATTTACAATTAACTTTAGCTGTACCTAGAGAACCTGAATCAATTTTACCAACCTCAAGAGCTTTGGAAGAGACACCTCTTTTAATAAATTTCCCCTTAAGTATATCGATTACAGTATCTAACTTAAACTCATCGTCAGATATGATCTTAACTTCATCTTTTAGTAAAGTTATTTCTGTCTTAGTGCCTTTAAAGTCATATCTTTGTTTAATTTCCTTTAGAGCTTGATTAATAGCATTGTCAACTTCTTGCATATTAATTTCAGAAACCACATCAAAGGAATATGAACTTGCCATACTTAGAACCTCCTTAAAATAATCTATATGTAAAAAACATATAAATATATAATAATTTATATATTTAAAAATGTCTATATAAATTTTAAAAAATTTAGATTTATTTTTAGTTGATGTTTTTCAATAGTTTTGTTAAAATAGTCTAATGATTTAATAAAGATAAAACAGGAAGTGATGATAATGAAATACTGTATTTTTGATGAAAAGAAAGTATGTAATGATTGTGGAGAGTGCAATGTATGTGAATACAATAGAGATAAGATCTGTGATAACTGTGGTAAATGTCTAGAGATTGAAGGATATGATGTTAAGGCTGTAAAAATAGATGAGGTATTTGAAAAGAATAAAGAAGAAGAAATTAAAATCGATTTGGAAGACTTTAGTGATTTTGATACAATTGAAGAAGATGATAGCTTTCAAGAAGATGTAGTAACATTAGAAGAAGATGAAATACCATATATAGATGCTCTAGATGATGAATCTAATTGGGATTATATATCTGATGTAGAAGGCATGGATGAACTTATGGAGGAAACGGGTACAGATGGACTGCTACATGAAGAATATCCAGGTTTATATGTAGTAAATAATAAAAGATAGCTACACAAAACTATTAAATATGATATAATAGTTTTATAATATTTTACTACGGAGGTACAAAAGAATGAGCATTACTATTCTTAATTAATTTTGTAAGCATAACAAAATAAATACTTATTACAGTTTAAATATAGTTTTATGTTTTTTGTTGTGCAATTAATTAGGCAGTGGTAATCTATTCTTTTAATTCTAATCATATAATAAGTATAATAATGTTTTGATAGGCGAAGGTATGTAACTATAGTTTGCTATAATTAATTTATTTTAATAGTTTCTATTAACCCTTAACCAGTTTATATTATATGAATTAATAATAGAGTTGTAAGTTTGGTTTTAATTGCTTATTGTGATTAAAACCTTTTTTGTTTCTTAAAATTGAAGTACCACCATTGCCTTTTGATAGACTTTATTAAAAGGAGTGTTATAAATGGGTAAAATAATTATAAAAAATATTTCTAAATCCTTTCAAAATCGTACAATTTTAAAAAATATAAGTTTTGAAATAGGAGATAATTTTAAGATAGGTCTGATAGGAGAAAATGGCGTAGGTAAAAGTACCTTAAAACAAATAATAACTAAGGAGATTTCCTACGATGAAGGAAGTGTTAATTATATTCCTTCAAATATTCTTATCGGAATTATAGATGAAAAATTATATAATGGTAATACTTTTTTAAGTGGTGGTGAAGCTACTAAAAAAGAAATTCTTAATATATTTCATAGCAACTATGATTTGTTTATACTAGATGAGCCTACAAATCATTTAGATTTAAGTGGTGTTCAATGGTTAGAAAGGCTTATAAATTCTATAAACAAACCTATGATTATAATAAGTCATGATAGGTTTTTCTTGGATGAAGTTACAAATAAGACCTTCGTTTTAAGTAATAACGGAATAAAAACCTATGAAGGTAACTATTCTTCCTATGAAAAACAGCTATTAATGGAAAAGATAACCAATAAAAATTTATATAACAAACAACAACAGGAAATAAGAGCTTTGAAAGAAAATATCAGTCAAAGAAAACAATGGTTTAACAAAGCACACAAAATGGCGGGTACTAATGACCACTTAAGGGCATTAAGTAAAAAGCATGTTTCTATAATGAGATCAAAAGAAAAAAAGTTAGAAAAATTAAAAGAAAATGGAGTTGAAAGAATAAAGGATAATTCTTCAATTAAACTTATACTTAATAATAATAATAGTTTTAAAACAGCCATAAGAGTTGAAAATCTTAGTAAATCCTTCGATAAGAAATTATTATTTAAAGATGGGAATTTTACTATAAACGGTGGAGATAAAGTCGGCATCATTGGCAATAATGGTAGTGGGAAGACTACATTACTAAATATTCTTCTAGGTGAAGATAAGAATTACATTGGTGATGTTTATTTAAACACAAATATGAAAATTAGCAGTTTATCTCAATATCTAGAAGTAGTAAATGAAGAAATAACTATATTAGACTATTTATTAACCACCAATGAAACTGAAAATATAATTCGGTTATATTTAGGAAGTGTATTTATAAAAGGGGATAGAGTAAATACATTAATTAAAAACTTAAGTATGGGCGAAAAATGCAGAGTAATATTTACTAAAATAATTATTGAAAATCCTGATTTAATAATTCTTGATGAGCCAACTAATTATATGGATATCTTATCTAAAGAAAGTGTAAGTTTGCTTTTAAAAAGTTATTCTGGAACAGCTTTGGTAGTTTCCCATGATAGACATTTAATTTCTACAGTATGTAATAGAATTCTAAAAATAGAAAATAACAAAATTATTAATTTTACTGGAAATCATACTGAGATAATTGAGTTTTTCACTTGTAATAAGACTAGTAATAGTAAATTAAAGGTTAATAAAGATGAAATATTAATACTTCAGTGTCGACTTTCTCAGCTAAGTGGTTTACTAGATGATCCTTCATTAGAAAAGGATGCTAAGTTAAATTATGAAAAAGAATTTTTGAATACGAGCAGGCGTATATCTGAATTGAGAGATATAAAATATAAAAAGTAATAAAAAGAAGGATAGTAGCCATAGATTTGATAGCTGCTATCCTTCTTTATTATTCATCCCCTAAGGGGTGAGTGTTAATAGCCTCTCTTAGGGTTTCATCATCAACATGAACATATATTTGAGTAGTACTTACATTTTCATGACCTAATATCTCTTGGAGAGTTTTAACATCTACACCACCATGTTTATGAAGTAATGTTGCAGAGGTATGCCTTAATTTATGAGGTGTGTATTTATCAGTATCAAGACCTGCTGCACCTACATATTTTTTTATTATTCTTTCTACAGTACGTTTATTAATTCTTCTATACTTTCCACTTATGAATAGAGCCTCTCTATCCTCACTATGAACTTTATCTGCAATATCATTTCTTACAACAAGATACTTATTTATAGCCTTAATTGATGCTCTATTAAGATAAATAGTCCTTTCTTTATTTCCTTTACCAATGACAGTAAGGGTATCACCTTTAATATTGGCAATATTGATGCTGCAAAGTTCTGATAGTCTAACACCACAGTTTAAAAATAGGGTAATTATACATAAATCCCTAGGTGAATTTTTATCTCTATTATTAGCTACAGCTAATAAATCTCTACTTTCATCTAAAGTTAAGTAAATGGGGGAGCGCTTTCCTATTTTAGGACTTTCTAAATCTAAAGTAGGATCTGTAGGTATAATTTTAGCTTTAGAACATAAATAGTGAAAAAAGGACTTTAGAGAGGCAACTTTTCTTGCTTTTGCATAGGTTCCATTTTCTCTCATATTCTCTAAAAAGGATAGATAGGTGTAAAAATCAACCAATTCTAAATTTTTAAGATAATCAGAAGAGATGTTATCAATAGGAATATTTTCAAAAATTACATCCTGTGATAAAGGTACTTCATTATTATGTACTTTAAGAAATTTAAAGAATAAAGTTAGATCATAAGCATAGGCAACTAAAGTATTGCTAGAAACACCTTTAACAGAAGAAAGGTAACTTAAATAATCCTTTAGTATTTTGGGTAGAGAATTATCTTGCATATAATTTAATTTCGAATCCATAAAATCCATTCCCCTTTAATTTTTATAGCATAATGTCGCGAAACTTACATTTCACGACATTAATTATTCTATGAAGAGAGGTAAAAATCCTTTAATTTTTTAAAAACTTTTCTATTTTAATTTTTTCTTCTAAAATTTTATAATCTATATTACTCACAGAATCAATCAAATGTATTTTTAAAGATCCACTTCCCTGAAACTTTTCTACTATTTTATTATAAGCAAGTTCACCACATACTCCCATAATACAGAAAGCAGTTACCGTTGCATCAAAGATTTTATGACGATTAGCACCAACTAAAACTCCTATAATTGATGAAAGCATACATCCTGTTCCGGTGACATTTCTCATAGATGGATGTCCATTTCTAATAATATATACAAAATCTTTATCTGCAACTATATCTATAGACCCTGTAATGGCTATAATTGCCCCTAGATCCTTAGAAAGCTCCGTAGCTAGAGTAATTGCACCTGCTATATTATCTTCCGTTATAGACTCAATTTCACTGGCATCTACACCCTTACATATAGTTTTTTTCTTTCCTATAGTTTTTATTTCAGATATATTACCTTTTATAACTTGAAAATCTACAGTGTTTAAAAGTTCCTTTACAGCCTGTTGTCTAAAGGATGATGCACCAATACCCACAGGATCCAATATTACAGGATGCTTTAATTTATTAGCTCTCCTCCCTGCCTTAATCATGGCTTCTAACTTTCTTGGATTTAAAGTACCTAAATTCATTACTAAAGCATTACATAAGGTGGTTATCTCCTCTACTTCCTCTGGATCATCTGACATAATAGGAGAACCACCACAAGCTAAGGTTATATTAGCACAATCATTAGCTGCTACATAATTAGTTATATTGTGCACAAGAGGGTTGGTTTTTCTTGCTGAATCTAAAATATCTTTAATCATTTTATATCCTCTCCCTAAGATCTATTTTAAAATACTAAGATGTTAAGCTCTAATTACCTTTATTAGAAACTTTATCTAATACTCCTGTTTTTTTAAGAGCTATTAAAAATAGTACAGCAATTAGTGTGCCACCAATAGAGCTTATGCTAAATGGCACCACAAAGCCCCATAGAGCCGCTTCCTTTGATAGGATAAACTTTGCTACCGGATAGGCTATTAAAGCTCCTATTACCCCTGTACCGAAGATTTCTCCTATGGATGCAATAGTTATTTTTTTATTATATTTATATAGGATTCCAGCCAAAAGAGCTCCACACATACTTCCAGGAAAAGCTAGGAAGGTACCTGTACCAATAAGCACTCTAATTATGGAAGTAAGGAAAGCTATAGCTACTCCATAAAAAGGACCTAAAATAACAGCTGATAAAACATTTATCAAATGCTGAACTGGAGCACATTTTGCAATTCCTACTGGTATAACAATAGCTGTAGATAAAATTACTCCCATGGCAATGAAAATTCCAGCTAAAGTTAGTTTTTTTGTTTTTAACATTACATATCATCCCCTCAAAATCAATATTTTTAAATTACTTACCCTCCCCTATATGAACAAAAATAAAAGGCATACCAACTAAGTGGTATACCTATAATTATATAAATCTACTTCCTACGTTGGCATTATCCAAATCAGGTACGGTCGAAGTTTACACTCCCTCTCAGCCTGTACACAAGCTCCCGAATATTAAGTTAACTAAATATTATCATAATGAATTACTATAGTCAATTAAGGATATACTTGCTATTTTAGAAAAATAATATGCTATAATTATTTTAAAGCCTTGAGTCATTATTTAAAGCTATATACATAAAATTTTCAAGGAGGATGATCTATGGAAAATAAACAAGCCACTCTATCTATTATTTTAGTAGTAATATTAGGTTGTATTATTATGGCCTTAGTGGAAATTTTAATTGTACCTAATTATTTTACAAAGTCTTTAATAAAAATATGTATCTTTTTACTATTGCCCTTAATTGTATGTATAAAACAGAGAGCTATTTCCTTTAAAGCACTTTTTAAAGGAAGTAAAAAAAGCATATTTTTTGCACTTATATTTGGTATAGTTGTATATGTATTTATACTAGGAGCTTATTCTATTCTAGGTCCATTTTTTGATTTTTCTATGGTCACTACTAATTTAGAGAATAATTTAGGAGTAACTAAAGAAAACTTTTTATTTGTAGCACTATATATTACATCAGTTAATTCCCTATTGGAAGAGTTTTTCTTCCGTGGTTTTTCCTTCTTATCTTTAAAACAGGTAAGTTCAAGAAAAGCTGCTTATATTTTTAGTGCTTTAGCCTTTGCAATTTATCATGTGGCTATTATGAATAATTGGTTTACTCCCCCACTGTTCATTTTGCTTATAGTTTCACTATTTATAGCTGGACTTCTTTTTAATTACCTTAATGAAAGGTTTAATAATATTTATGTCTCATGGATAGTTCATATGTCCGCTAATTTAGCTATTAACACTGTGGGATTTATCCTCTTTGGCATCATAAAAATAAGCTGAAATGCATTGGCCTTTCAGCTTATTTTATATTATACGTTTATTTCTACTTCTTCACCTAATTCATTTTTATGAGCTTCTAATATAGGGTTTATATATTCCTCTATAAAATCAACTACCTGCCCACTAGATCTTCCAGTAAACTTACTTGGATCTATTATAGATAGAATCTCTTCTTTTGATAATCCAAAGGATTCATCAGCTAATATTCTTTCTATTAAATCATTCTTTTCTCCAAACTCTTTTACTTGTCTTGCAGCAGCTAAAGAATGAACTCTTATTTTTTCATGAAGTTCTTGTCTATCCCCTCCACGCTTAACAGCTTCCATCATAATATTTTCTGTAGCCATAAATGGTAACTCGCTATTAACATGGGCAGCTATTACCTTTTCATATACCACCATATTAGAAGTTATGTTTATATACAGGTTAAGCACTCCATCAAGAGCTAAGAAAGCTTCTGCAACGGATATACGTTTATTAGCAGAATCATCTAGTGTTCTTTCAAACCATTGAGTTGCAGCAGTAATTGCCGGGTTAAGAGAGTTTACAATTATATATCTTGAAAGTGCACTAATTCTTTCACTTCTCATAGGATTTCTCTTATATGCCATAGCTGAAGATCCTATCTGATGCTTTTCAAAAGGTTCTTCCATTTCCTTCATGTTTTGAAGAAGTCTCATATCATTACTAAATTTGTATGCACTTTGTGCTACTTCAGATAATGTATTTAATATTATAGAATCTAATTTTCTAGAGTAAGTTTGGCCAGTAACAGGATATGCTTTTTCAAAGCCCATTTTTTTACATACAATTTTATCAAGTTCTTTAACTTTTTCTTCATCATTGTTAAATAAAGACATAAAGCTAGCTTGAGTTCCTGTTGTTCCCTTAACTCCTCTAAATTTCATTTTATCAATTGCAAAATCAAGGTTTTCTAAATCCATTAATAACTCTTGCATCCAAAGAGTAGCTCTCTTTCCTACAGTTGTAAGCTGAGCCGGTTGAAGATGTGTAAATCCAAGAGTTGGAACGTCTTTATATTTTAAAGCAAACTTGCTTAGTTGATCTAACACATTTATTACTTTTTTTCTAATTAATATAAGAGCATCTCTCATAATAAGTAGGTCCGTATTGTCACCTACATAACAGCTAGTAGCTCCTAGATGTATTATTCCTTTAGCAGATGGAGCTACAACCCCATAAGCATATACATGACTCATTACATCATGTCTAACTTCTTTTTCTCTAGCAGCAGCTAATTCATAGTCAATGTTTTCAATATTGTCTCTAAGCTCTTTTATTTGTTCATCAGTAATATTTAATCCTAATTCTTGTTCTCCCTCAGCTAATGCAACCCAAAGTTTTCTCCAAGTTTTAAATTTCATTTCCTCAGAAAAAATATAGCTCATTTCCTTAGATGCATATCTAGAATTTAATGGTGAATTATATGTATCTCTCATAGTAACCTCCGTACAAAAATGTTTTTTTATCTAATATCATTCACTATTATAACATATTATATAAATATAAGTCCAATTAAAATTCGTGTTATTTATAATAATAGGTTATTCTCATTGTTCTATTTTATCCAAATATATCATATATATTAAACATAAAATATATTAATGGATTTAAACATATCATAATATAATTAAAATGGGGGGAAGTTTTTATGTGCAAAATTAATTTATTAGACAAAATATCATTTGTACTTGTTATTATAGGCGCAATTAATTGGGGAATATTTGGACTCTTCAATTTTGATCTTGTTCATTTCATCTTTAGTTTTTCAGATATGCTAGTTAGAGCAATATATATATTAGTAGGACTAGCAGGCATAAATATGATTAGATTTTTATATTGTCTCAATAAAAAATAGTATCTTTAATATTAAGAAATAGTTCTATATGTAAATATTTATATATGGAACTATTTCTATTTTTATGTAGGAAACTATTAAACTATGAAAAAATATAAATAGTTAAATAGTTGTACTGTTCATGGGGATCTCAGAGGATGTGTCATTGGAATATTAGAATAAAATAGACTCATTTAGCCTCTATACCAAAGAATAATGGTATAATATTTTACGGAAATATATACTTATTGGAGGGATAACATGAAAATTGCTTTTATTGGTGATACTCATCATAATGAAAGAGCTTTAAAAGTAGCTTCAAAATATATAAATAATTTAAAATCTGATATAGTTATTCATCTAGGAGATTGCATAGAAGACGTAAAACTCTTAGAAAAAACTTTCAAAGGTGAAATATATGTAGTGGCTGGAAACTGTGATTTTTCTAATACATATCCTAAAGAAGATACTATTACTATTAATGGACTAAAAATTTTCTTTACCCATGGAGATTTATATAATGTTAAAAGTACCATGAATAGTATAGCTATAAAAGCAGAGAGCATTGGTGCAGATGTGGTACTCTTTGGTCATACCCATATACCTCTTAAAGAAGAATATAGAAATACTATATTTATGAATCCTGGCAGTATCCCTAAGCCTTCTCCATGGGCTAAAGGAAAATATATAGGCTTCATAGAAATTGATGATGAGGGAGTTATAGTTACTGCTGAATTAAAGAGCGTAGAATTATAAAATAAAAGCCATCTTTTCGAAGATGGTTTTTATTTGTGTATGAACTTTTTACTTAAATTCTATCCAATATCTTTGAGTTACTTCATTTCCATTAATAACTTCATTTTCTAGAATTCCACCATTATTCATAATGGTTTTAGCTGAACCTACATTATTTTTGTCACAAGTAATTAATACCTTATTTATGCCTAATTCTTTAGCTATGGGTAGTGCTAGAGTTAACATTTGAGAAGCATAACCTTTTCTCCTCTGAGAAGGTCTTATTCCATATCCAATATGTCCTCCATATCGTAATAAGTAATCATTTAGCCTATGCCTAATATCTATAGCACCATAAATTTTATTATGATTATCTATCAGAAAATACATAGAAGAAGGAACCAGTCCTTTCTCATACATCCTTTCTGATTCATATTCTTCCCACTTATTTACTAACTCTTTGAAACTCATGCTATCTCGTTTAGCTGCATTTGGAACAATCTTCTCTTCAGTAGCTTCCCATTCAGTAACATAGTTTATATATTCTTTCTCCATAGATAATGAGGGTTTAACTAATTTAAACAACTATCTCACTCCTTGTCATATTATATATTTATTAAAGCTTTAATCTATATTTTAATGCCCTTCTCTTTTAAATAATTAAATATACATTCTTTATCTTTTAATCCTTTGAATAATATTGCCTCATAAATGTAATATCCACTGGTAAATGGAGTTCTTCCTTCTTCATTTATAATGGAGTTTTTTACATTTAAGATTAAGCTCCTGTTTTCTTCATTTAAATTTTTAATTACTTTAGAGATATAGTTTTTATTAAATTCAAAACTTTCTTTATCTACAATCCACAAATCCATTTTCCAAGTTTTATCGGTGATCTTACTTTCATATTGGATTCCCCAATAAAATCCCTTTGGAAGTCCTTTCTTAGGGTAATTAACAAAGTCTTGAAATTTCATTAGTTTAATGTTCTTTATCTTTGCAAGTTCACTCCCCATTTTAAAGAAATTATCTAAAGAAAATTCTTCTCCATTCATTACCATGTTCATATCAATATCTTCCCAGGCCATTAAATTAAATCTATAACTACCAGTATAATTAACTTGTCCATATTTCTTTAGAATAGAGTCAATACCTTCTTTATAAATTATATCTTCAGCTTCTTTATGTAATTCTATAGCACGATTTAAATAATTCATTATTTCACCTCTCTCACTATTTTAATTGTGTAATAATTTATTTTCAATTTCAAATTTACATGATAAAGTTCCTTGATGAAAAAACATTTTCCATTTTCCATCGCAATATTTCCATATGGAACTACGAAGAGAATATTTTTTATTTTCATCAGTTTCATTATGCTTTATTACTTTATACATGGCTAATATACAATCCTTTGATAATTCTTTTATATTAAAATCTAAGATTTCCCACTGTAATGTAGTATCATCAGCTTGATCTTGATATATATCTCCTTTTTCATAATAATATTCTCTTCCTGAGCCACAAAATTCGATAAAATCATCTGTTAATATATCATTTATCTTTTGTGCTGATTTTCTTACTTCTGATTTTAGTAAATTATTCTCTAATTCTAATATATGTTCTTTGATATAATTCATTATTTCACCTTGTATAATGAACTCAT